>CALMQQ010000359.1 GCA_937871845.1 uncultured bacterium | reverse complement strand
TTCAGTGTCGCCAACATTAGAGGAGATCGCTGATAACGTTGATATAGAATCAAGGGCAGGCGTACATTACCATGTAAAAGTACTCGAGAACGAAGGTTTTATAACCAAAGATAACTCTATTGGTAAGAGAACTCTGCAATTAGTAGAAAGCTTAAAATTTACTAGAATTCCTCTATTAGGAGTTGCTAATGCAGGACAGCCACTTGCGAATGCGGAAGAAGAAAGAATGGGGATTATTGAGGTTGACTCAACTGTGGTAAAAAATAATGGCAATTTATTTGCCGTAAAGGTAGATGGGGACTCTATGAATCAGCAATATGCTCCGAGTAAAAAGTCCCCCTATGCAACACTTCTAAGTGATAACAGTTTTGCAGTTATTGACAAAGAAGCGCAAATAAATGAGGGTGATATAGTACTTGCCATTATTAATGGGGGTGCAACTATTAAAGTTTATAATAAGACGGAAAATTCTATCGTACTAAAACCGAATTCTTCAAATCAAAAGCACCAACCGATATTTATTTTTGAGAATGAAGATCTTCTGATAAACGGAAAGGTTGTACTAGCACTAAATGTACCTAACTAAGTGTTAAAACCTTTTTCTTATATACTCAGTTATCTCACTCCCTTTCTCTAATGGCTGTGATGTATTCCCACTTCTGATATAAAATCTCTCAAACTTCCGCCCATGTTTATCCATAACTTCTAGGAAAACAGGCTCCTTACCTGCTTCTACATCTATTCTACAAATTTCTTTTCCATCCAAGACAGGAAATGTAACTATTAAATTAGTTGTACTAAAAACAGTACCAAAGGTTTTATTAAGTTGATTTCTTAAATGTATTTCAAACTCATCCTTGTTCCCATCTTTTAAGGTCAAATAATCTTTATCAAGACCCAATGCAACACCGTTATCATCAACCCCAATTATTAATGTTCCACCATGAGCGTTATTAAATGCTGATATTGTTTTAAAAATGATTTCTTCCATTTTTTTATCTTGAATATCTCTGTCCATATCCCATCTATAAGAGGATTTAAACTCAAGCTTGGAATTTTCGCCAAGTGCAATGAGTTCTTCAATTGTATCTGGATTTGAATCATTTGTTGGGTCTTCAAATATGGTTTGAATCTGAGTGAGGATTAGTTTCTTTCTTTCCTCTAAAAATTCATAGTAATCATCTTTATTAAAGGACTCTTTAGATAATATTTCTATTGCTTTTTTGCTAATCTGATGAGAGGCAAAAAGTTTATAAATTTCATCTGCATTATTACTACTAAATAATTTGGGCAAGTATTCATTAGGTAATGTATCACTAATTATGTGTCTGTTAGTTGTAGGTAGTAAAGGCGTTCTATTAAGTATTGAATTTATATCCTCACCAACAACATCCTTTCCCCATGAGCGTGGAACAATATGATGATCATCAAGTTGTGAATAGTCAGGTAAATCAAGTGTCTTCCAGTCTCTAGCTCCATTAATGATATAGAGATTAAAAATTGCATTATAAATCGCTGAATTTTGTTTTGTTTCTCGGGTTAGGTCTAAATTTTGGTATGAATCTTTAAATCTCTGTACGATTTCAGGTATTGCATCATCATCTTCAAACCACTTAATCATCAATTTGTAGTCTTTTGCAGACTGTGATTCAACCGAACTAGAGTAGTTTTGTGTAAAAACTGATGCCCAATACCACTGTCTAAGTTTCTTGATTGCCGAAAGATGATTTTCTTCTAAATTATTATCAATGTAGGCTTTAAGTGCCGAAAATATTGGTAATATTCCATTGTAAGGGAGAAATCTCATATCGATTACTCCATATTCACGAGGATTTCTAAGCGTTTTAACAGCATTCTTATATGCTTCAATTGAAGCATGCCATTCCTTCTCAAAAGTAACTGCATCTGCAACAAGTATCTTCTCTTCCTTAGTATTGTCTTCTAACCGAATTGTTTTCGTTGCATTAGGTACAAGATAGTACAAATATCTTGGAGAGCAATAGTCTTGTAGTTTTATAGACATATTCTGTAAAAGATGAACTTTTGTTCTTGCTTCATCAACAAACATTAACTCATCTTTTATAATCCTCCAATTTTCTTTTAGATTGATCTCATGAGGGCGTAATATTGCATTGAGAAGGTCGAATATACTTAAAGGTACTCCTTTGCTGTTAATCTTTGTAAAGATATCACATACTTTTTCAATAGGCATATTCCTGTCCAATTCAATGTAGCTTATGCTGTATTCGCTTAGCGTTACTTCTACTATTTGCTTTAAAGCATCATATATTTCGTTTACTTTCTCAGCGTCTACACCTTGTTTTAGAAGGAATTCCTTATATCCGTTAAGCCAAGTAAAGAAGGCAAAGGTCTCTGTTAGAACAGAGATTGGTAAAATGTTGTTCTTGTATTGTTGTTCTGGGTTACTTAATAGACTTTTTATACTTTTAGATTCCCATTCATAATAAAATGCTTCATCATAATCGGAATCTAACAAGTTGTTAATATCAATAAAAAAATGGCAACTTGATTTTCTTTTGGGAAAAGGAATGTCCTTTGCAAAAAAGGCGTAATACAAGGCTGATAGACGTTGCTGACCATCTAGTACAATGTGTCTAGGATCACCATTACTTCTATAACCATATATTGGCTCACAATTAAGTATTTTGATATTTTCATCAGAAGCTTTCCAAAAAAGAAGAGTACCTACATAGTAGTCCATAAAAATGGACTTTAACAAATCTGCTACATCCCAAGGATTCCACTCAAACTCTCGTTGGAAATCAGGAATTACAAATTCCCCTTTGTGAATCTGAGAGAGTAAATTTTGTAATGATACTTTTTCAGTTTTTTCTATATGCCTCATAAGATATTTTAATATAAGTATTTTAATTATGTATCTCTTCTGGTAGTTCCAGATACTGAACCTTCGGTAAAGCAGTACCAATAAGTCCCTGTAAATCGCCATACATTCCTGCTGTGTTATGGAGGACTTTCATAATATTCTTATCTTCTTTATCCCACTTCTTCATGAAATACCGCTTCTCTATATCTAACTCTTCCTTCCTTGATTTGAAATACTCAATCCAAACTTCAATTCGCTGTTTAAAATCATTACTTATTAAGTAATTGTATACAACCTCCGCTTTAGTTGCTTTTCCTTTATTTGCCTCTTGAATATTTCTAACGGCGATAATCCTCTCTCTGAGAGCAAATGCTAATGGTATTGCACTCTTCATATCGCACACCCATACTCCGTCTATTTGAGCAAATGATTGAATTCCTTCTGGTAGTACAGATGATACTAAAACTGATATATCCGCTTTTAATGTTCTTGTATCTTCTTTTAGCTTTGCAACCCATTGTTGAGACCATGCTTT
>CALMQQ010000358.1 GCA_937871845.1 uncultured bacterium | reverse complement strand
AATCGTTTCAGCAGATAGAGGTTACAACACTACTCCAGTAGCCTCAGCTTATGTTGCTATGGTCCATCCTACAACTACTCTAAACCTTAGAGGCGTATCAGGGTTTGAACCAGTAGAGAAATACTACCAGAACTCACAACCACTTCCAGGAGAAGTTGGAAAATTTGAAGAGGTTAGATTTGTAGAAACTACAAACGCTAAAGTTTTTGAAGATGGAGGCAATGGAGGTATTGATGTTTACTCAACTCTATTCTTAGGTATGGATGCATACGGAGTTTCGAGACTATCAGGTAGAGCAATGGAAAACATTGTCAAACCAGTAGGTTCAGGAGGTACAGAAGATCCTTTGAATCAAAGAGGTACATCAGGTTGGAAAGCAACTATGGGTGTAACTAGACTTCAAGAGATGTTTATGGTCCGAGTTGAACACTCTAACGAATAATACTTTATTAACTATTAATTAATTAACTATGGAAATTAACTCAAACCACATAGTAGGGCATAAACAAGCCTTAATGAACTACATGGACCAACTCCATGATGCACTCAACTATCGAATGTTGGGAAATCCAGTAGTTGCTATTGGAACTTCATCAAAGAAAACAATTAAGACTACTACAGCAGTTGCTTGTGTAAATGGTGTACTTGTATCCGTAACTGGAGCAGAGACAGCTTTCACCGCAACGACTCATGATATAGCTGCTAACGCATCAAGCGTACAAGAGGCAGTATATCTTGTAGTTGCCGATTCAGCAGGAACTATCACTCTAGTAATGGGTGATATCGCTGAAGGAGCTGGAAACGCATTAATACCAGAAGTACCTTCAGGAAAGGTAGCTTTAGGATATGCGAGAATTGCAATTGCCGCAGGGGCAACTGCTTTTGATGCCTCTTCAGATGACCTTGATGCAGCTCACATCACCGACACTTATGTAAGTTTCGGAGGTAATGCATCACTTCTAGGTAGATTTGATGATGCATGGGCACCTGGAGACGTAACAGCAGAATAATAACTATTAATTGATGGTAGGGATGGGGTTATCTCATCCCTACCCAATAGCTTATTTATTAACAAAAACAAAATGTCTAAAGTCAAAGACGTAAATACAAAAGAGGTTGAATCCTCAGACGTAAAAGAAAATACAGTTAAATCACCAGTAGCTAGAAGTAAAGATATAGCAAGTTCTTTCAAGAAACAAAAAGAACAAATGGAAGAAAGACTCAGGGAACAACAAAAGGTCAGAGTCTTAGTACCTCTTGGACCTACAGAGAAGAGGGGTAAATCATTTCTAGAGATTGGATTAAACGGAGCTTTTTACAAGGTTCCTAAAGGTGAATATATAGATTTACCTCAAGCTATCGCTGATATCATCATGAGGTCCCAACAGCAAACCGATGAAAGTTTAAGCATGTTTGCAGTAGAGAGAGCTGAAGATGTTAGGGATGCCCTATCATGATTGTAAACGAAAAATTCAAACTAACTTATCTAGACGAACTTGAAACACAATCCAGGAAAAATCTCATACAGCTAGATTTAAGCATTAAACTAGCAAAACTGAGACACAGAAAAAAGATAGATAAGTTAAAGAAAAGCAAAACATTTAAGAAACTAGGTAAGTTTGAAGAGGAACAATACGAGAAGAAGTTACAGGATTATAAAGAACTGATTGAAGTTAACAAGGATACCATTAAATTAGTATTAGAAGAGAAGGATGCTATTTACTGAATTTACAACTCTACTCAGATTTAGAACTGGTACGAATAGCACCACTCTAACTGATGCAGAGATATTACCACTAATGAACTTCCACAAGGACCTACTTGCTCAGAAGGTAGTAGCAGAAGTATCTGAAAGTTATTTCGGAGCTATCGCTACTACTAACTTGATTGAGGACCAAAGGGAATATTCATTAGTGATTGATGCAAGTACAGGGGATGAAGTTATTTCGTTAGAGAAAGTTGAGGCTAAATTAGATGGTACTAAC
>CALMQQ010000357.1 GCA_937871845.1 uncultured bacterium | reverse complement strand
CTTACGAGTACTGTTCCGTCAGGTCCAGGTGCTAGATCGTTCAAGACGACCTTGTATTTGACCTGTTCACCAGTCCATAGTTTGCTTGGTAATTCCTGAACTTTTCTACATGTCAAAGCAGTAATGGTTGCAGGAGTGGGTGTTATTGATGGGCTAGGTGTTGTTGTTGGCTTCTGAATCACATTAAATGTGTATGTAGGACAGTCAGTGGTCATTCCACTACTGACGACTCTGGAATTAACTAAGATTGGAGTTCCAGGCGTTACATTGTCTTTAACTTTCAAATTAATTGTTAATGCGCCTCCAGTTAAGTTACATGTGTACTTATCTCCTGCCTCTGTCTTAGCAAAAGTACAAGCAGGGTTAGGGTTAGAGCCCATGTCTGTAGGTACTTCTAGTTGAGTCGGTATGAAGAAATGTAGTGTGTGAGAGACTCCTTCATTGAAAGGTACTTTTGTATTTAGGTATGTCTGAACACCAATTCTGTTTCCGGGATAAGGATCATCATAATTGGTGTTTAATGTAATATTCCTACATTCAGCAGGTAAGTCTAACCTATCCAAATCGCTTACCGAAGTACTGGTTGATGCAGCTTCTTCTAAACTTGCTTCAGATCCATAAGAGACTGGAATCTGGAGGCTTTCAATGTCGGTGGATGCTTTTGTTGTAGTTGTATCTCTTTCGCATCTCTCAAAAGGAGTGGTTGAGTTAGGATTGAAATTACAAATGTAGTTCTCAATTACACCCAAGAACTGTGTTAAATATGACTGACTCATTTTCTTTTGGGTTCCTGAGTCAAAGACGTATGAATTTGATGAGAAATAATTATCTTTTGAAACATTTCTATCATCACTTTTCCATGGGGAACATGTGCTTACTCCTGGTTCCGTCGGGTAGGTGACACATTCGATTGACCAAAAGATATATGGTGGTGTTTTTGCATCCAAGACGTTTGTAAGGGTACGATATGCACCTTCTCTATAGTAAGTGGTGGTTTCAATCGATTGGATAGTGCTTACATTAGGTGCACCGACCTTACTCGCTTCCGTAAATGTCCAGTCTGTACAACTTGCAACATCTTGATTATCTAGAATGTCACAACTCCTTGTATAGACTGTTTTCCCATCTTGAGAGAGGGCGGTATAGTAAAGGATGTTCCTTGTTAAATCATAATTTTCATACTTGCCGATTCTGTGGTCAATATCTAGTGATCGTAATTTTGAAATCACTAAATCGCCTGTTTGGATTTTTAGTGATTTTACTGAATGTTTTGTCCAAACTTCATCTTGGTAAGTGAAGTTGTTACACTTTGTAAAATCAACACCATCTGCTTTACTCTTGTCCATATTACAGCTTCTGTAGTAGAAGTTTTCTCCAGCACTATCGAGTACTACTTGGGAGAAGTTGTCTGCTTGTGCTACAGGAGTTACAGGTGGCGTTACTACAACAGTAGGAGGTACAGTCGTTGTAGGAGGTATTGTGGTAGCAGGTGGAGCAACCGTAGTGGTAACAGCTTGAGCTAGTACCTCGGCCTGAATATTATCGTAATAATAACCCAGATTGTATGTATAATTCATTTCAGGCTTTAGAACTATTCTAAAGCTTGTCGTATTTATATCTGTAGATGCAGGAATCTTAAGATCAAAAGTGTAAGTCTTCCAGCTTGCCGTCAAGGCTGTCTTTGGAATAGGAATTTGTTGTAACCATCCAGACCCAACAGGGTGTTCTCTTTGTATGTATAGACCTTCTAGAGCTGGTGGTGGTTGATGATCACTGCTAGTGCTATGTGCTTTTGCGTTGAATTTTACTCGAATTGTTCTTCCACTTAAGTTTTGTCCTGTTTCAATCCAATGAGTAGAGAAATCAGTCTTGGTTTTGTCACCATCTAGTTTTCTACCCAATGTAATATATTTCTTTCCATCGGAGCAAGGACCCCATTGATCGCAATCATGTACCTGAGTAAATGAAGTATCTACTCCTGCTCCATATGACCAGCTCTTGTAGTCACCCCACTCAAAGGAAGAGTTCAAGATGATAGGTTTGAGTTCGGGAGAGCAATCACCTCCCGGACATGAGTTCGGTCCCCCATAAACACCCAAATCAGATCGAGAGCCGTTCAAATCTTTAATGTTTGGGTCTCCGGCGTCGATGGCAGGGGAACCGGCTTGCAGTGCGAAGTTTGTTGCGCTTACAAATTTAGGGTCTGCGTGGAGTGAGTCACAAAATTCATTAACACCGCAACTAGTGCCTTCCCCAGCATTCCCAAAGGTTAAATTGTACGCAAATTTGTCATTTTCCTTAAAACCTGGAGTTAGTAAGTTGTATCCTCCGATCCCAAAGCCAAAAGAATTGTCAGTGTTTTTCTTATTATTGGTTAAGATGTTATTTAAAACTGTAACACTTGGGTTATGAACGGCACCCTGATATATAGTAATACCTGATACTACATTAGAAGAAATAATATTATTTGTGATTAATGCATTTGAATTTTCAGACAAATAAATTCCATCATTTGGATTCGAAGTAATGATGTTATTAAAAATAGTTGTTTTGGAATTCTGATATGTTCGAATCGCAGCACCAATATTGTTAGAGAATGAGTTGTTTCTAATGGTGGCCTTGGCATTCATAGAAATTGAAATTCCATATCCAAGTCCACATGTATTCGTATTACTCTCAAAACAACTATCCTCATCTGTTTTCATTCCTATTATTTTTAAACCTTCAATATTAATGACTCCTCCATGTACGACAATACCTGAAAGTGTATGAGTACTATTAGTCCCATCAAGAACTACAGAACCTTCGCCTTTTAATGTTAATGTTCTGATAGAGGTTTCAGGAATGAAAATAAAAGCTTTGAACTTTTTTTCAATGGATTCCCCATACGGTGTATAATTATATGGTGTATATCCTGTTCTTTTGTATGTCCCAGCTTTCAATAATATAGTATCGCCACTTTTTGCTGCATCAACTGCTCTCTGGATATTATCACCACCTACATATTGACAACCATTTTGTCCTGCTGTTCCTGTTGCACAAACAGTAATCAGGTTAACAGGCGTAGTCGCAGCTTCACTATCCTCCTGCTCTGTCCGCTCCGACAAATACCGAGCCAAAACTAGTGTGAAAATCATGAATAAGAAGAGGAACAAGACTAGCAATATAGTTACTATTTGCCTTCTTTGGAGATTTGTCTTAAGCACTTTAAAAAAATCTAATATGTAGAGATACCTATAAGTTAGAGGATTTACGGAGCAATGTAAAGTGTTTGTAAAATAATTCGATGGAATTTATTGACTAGTTTATTAAAATCCTTGAATGAATTATAATTACTGCATATTGAAAGATTAAATATGGTAATAACTAGAATCGCACCAAGTCCTACTGGAAGTTTGCATATTGGCACACTAAGAACTGCATTGTTTAGCTATGCTTGGGCAAAAAAAAATAAAGGGAAATTCTTATTAAGAATTGAAGATACTGATCAATCACGACTTGTTCCAGGGACAGAAGAAGAAATCGAAGAAATGCTAAAAATCTACGGCCTTGATTACGATGAGAAATCTAAACAAACCGAAAGAAAAGATATTTATAAGAAATATGCAGAAGAATTAATACAGTTAGGACAGGCTTATTATTGTTTTGCATCAAAAGAAGAAATCCAAGAAGCTCGTGAAATAGCAGAAAGATCCGGAGAACAGTTTAGATTTAGATCGCCTTATAGAGATTTTGATCTTGATAAAGCAAAGGAAAAGATAGAGTCTGGAGAGCCGTTTGTAATTCGTTTAAAAGTTGCGGAGGGCGAAGAATTTGAATTTGAAGATTTATTACAAGGGAAAATGCATTTCAAGAGCGAAGAAGTGGATGATACTGTCTTGCTTAAATCTGATGGTTTACCCACATATCATTTAGCAGTTGTTATTGATGATCATTTGATGGGGATTACACATGTCATGCGGGGGGTTGATTGGGTGCCAAGTATCCCTAAACACGTGTTGATTCACAGAGCTTTTAACTGGGAAATGCCAAAATATCTTCATTTGCCTCTCGTTCTTGATCCAGAAGGAGGGAAGCTCTCAAAACGCAAAGGAACTGTGGCTGCAAAAGATTTCCTAATACAAGGTTATTTGCCTGAGGCGATATTGAATTTCTTGATGTTATTAGGTTGGTCATCACCTATTAAACATGAGTTTGGAGAGAAAGAAAGGGAGATATTTAGTTTGGAGGAGTTTATAGAATTATTTGAATTGAAGGACTTGAATAAAAGCAGTGCAGTTTTCAATCGAGAAAAACTGCTTTGGTTTAGTCACCAGTACATGATGAACTTTAGTATCGATGAACTTCATAAAAGATACGGTGAATGGCATGCAAAATATAGCGAGGAAAAAGAACTCAGACTAAAAATTGCTGAGAAAGGGGAAAAATATTTAAAAGAGGTTCTGGAATTGGTACATGACAGAATCAAACTGTTAAGTGAAATAGACGAGTTAATAAAACTTTTCTATTTTGAACCAGAGAAAATAAAGTTTAGCGAATTTAAACAAATTAAGAATTTAAATGTTGATCAGACTTCGATAATTCTGAAATCTGTGGTGAGTGAATTAAAAGAAAAATCAGAAAATTTAAACGACTGGCCTCATGAAAAATGGGAAAAGTTTATGAGGAATCTTGCAGAAAAAAACGAACTTGGCGCGGGAAAAGTCTTTATGATATTAAGATTGGCGATTACCAGTTCACCTGCAACCCCACCATTATATGAAATCATGACAATTCTTGGTAAATCAGAAATATTGATCAGGTTCTCGAAGTATGTAGATAATATCTAATAATACTTCTTCCTTTAATGATAAAACTGCTTAAACTCCTGATATTTATTTACTTTTTGTCTTTGTCATGGATGGTTTCTGTGAATAAAGTTCAGGCATTAAGTTACGATCTCAAAATGGAGTTTGAGGTTAACCTGCAAGAGAGCAATGCTGCAGGTGTGACACAGAAGGTGAAAATCAGAAACAACTCTGCTGATTTTCTTTCCACTTCAATGAGTTTGGATTTCCCTTTTTCTACTGTAGATTCCTTGAAAGTGGTATCAGAAGGAACACCTCTCCCGGCATCAATTGAAAACGGAAGATTATGGGTTGAGTTCGAAGACCAAGCGCTTAAATATGGAGAAAACAAAGAAATTGATATATCCTACCAGATTGTAAATTTTGTTAAACCTTATGGCGACATTCGAGGTATTGTTTGGCCTAAATTTACAATAGAAGATCAAGAGGCTATTTATCCCTTAAAAATAAGCTATCCAGTAAGTTGGGATGATATTTACTACAGTTCCGAAGGTGTTGACATGAATGTTGTATTCGATACAAAGCGTGCAGTAGCGTTTAATGATGTAAAAAGACCTGTAGGAATTTACTTAGGGAACTACACATTGAAACAATTTAATATTCAACTTGATAAATCAAGATTGTTAAAAGGAGAAACTTCGATTAGGGTTCCTTTTAATAGTGATTTTTATATTACTGGAATCAAAGAATCCACTTCGATTAATCGAGATAATGACACTTCGTCTGCAACAATAGATATTGAAAAATATCTTGGGGAAATCCCGATGGGTATAATTTCTACTCAGGAAAATAATTTTGTTGAAAATATTTCACCAAGCACATTCTCGAAAGGAATTGAAAAGATTGATGGGATAGAAAGTGATGACCCTTCTAAACTTTATAAAGTTCTTTCGGCAAAACTCAAACCACGTATAGAAATAACAGAGTGGAGCAGAAATAATATCTCTGAGATTCTTGAGGCAGATAAGCAATCGGATGTAGATTATGCTACTGTTTTTTCTGAAGTGTTCAAATCAAAAAAAATCCCTTCTCAAATATTGTATGGAATTGTACTTTTTCCGGATGGTAACTACCACTGGCATTTTTGGGTTTCTTATCTTGATAAAAATGATCAGAAAAGTGAGTGGAAACAAATTGATCCATATATGGATGCAATAAGTGGTTATGAAAGTTTCGACAGAATTACCCCTGTTCGAATCGTATGGGGTCAGCTAAACGAAAATAGTGATTTGTCAGATATTAATTTGGATCTCTTTCTAATTACCCCGGAAAATTTCCAATTAAGAAACTTTACGAATCCATCTGCTCAATCTGGCTATATAACTAGCCAATTGAATGAAAGGGGACATACTGGAGATGTTTCAGTACTAGGTGAGTCTACAAACAACTTAAACATTGATAATAACTTGAAATATAGTGTTTTATACGTTCTTACGGGTATAGGGTTACTTTTTATCTCTGCATTAATCTTCAAGAGAGAATATCAGCTTAATTTGAAAATAAAATCAAACAGTTAAATTCTCACTTTGACAGCGCCCTCGAAATTTCCGATAATAAGCTAGAATTCAATTTTACATAATCTGTCCACATGTTTGTATCCACGCCTACCTATTCGAAAAATTACATATTAAATATCTCTCAAGTAAGTGAGTATGAATTACCCTACGCGGGTGAAAAAGCACTAAATCTCTCTAACCTAAGTAGAATCGGTGCACCAATCCCTACGGGTTTTGTTATTGCAAGTAAAACTTTCGATGATTTACTTTTTGCAAATAACCTAATAACA
>CALMQQ010000356.1 GCA_937871845.1 uncultured bacterium | reverse complement strand
TAGAAAAACCAAATGTTCTTTATTCTCTGAAAGGATTTTGATAACTGAGTCGGTAAATGTCTCCCAGCCTTTTTTTGCATGACTTCCAGGAGTAGCTTTTCGTACAGTTAACACACTATTTAATAAAAACACTCCTTGTTCTGCCCATCTGGTAAGATTGCCACTTGATGGTAATTCAATTCCTAAGTCGGATTTGAGTTCTTTAAAGATGTTTTTAAGTGAAGGAGGGAGTGGTACACCATCTTGGACAGAGAAGGCAAGACCATGTGCTTGACCTTGACCATGATAAGGGTCTTGACCCAAGATAACTACCTTTACTAGATCAAGTGGAGTTTGATTAAATGCATTAAAAATCAGAGGTCCAGGAGGGTAAATTATATTTGAAGTATATTCGTTCTTAACAAAATCGGCTAAATTAAGAAAATATTCTTTCTCAAACTCGTTTTTGAGTAGTTTTTTCCAGCTGGGGTGAATCCTTACATTCATGAATGTATTTTATCAGATTCAATGCTTTTATGTGAGGATTTGTGAGTACACTTGATCGAGGTAGTCTTTCACCATTCTGGTAGAGGAGAAGTTTTTGACAGCTAATACTATACTCTCAATCATCATTTTAACCCATTTTTCATTATACCCATCGTGGTTTCTATCAAAGAAAAGTGGGGCAACAATAAATTCAAGGTTGTCATGTAAGGATGTGACAGGGTCGTTGTGGTCGACAACAAAGCCTTTGTCAGTCCACTCGACTTCGTCTGTCCAGCCATCTAATGTGGTTAATTGCAAGACTCCATTTAAGCAAGCTTTCATACCACTAGTTCCTGATGCCTCTTCAAATCGGAATGGAGTATTTAACCAAACATCTGATCCAGACACCATCGCTTTTGCAAGCTTCCAGTTGTAATCAGGTATAACAACAACTTTTTGTGAAAGTTCTGAATTTATGGCAGAACTGAGTTCTTGGTTAATTTCCTGTAATAAATCCACAGCTGAGATATCTCTGGGGTGTGCTTTACCTGCGATTAATATTTGAACAGGTCGTTCTGAATTGTTTACTATTCGCTTCATTCTCTCGATATCCGAGATTATTAAATCAGGACGTTTATATGATGCTAGTCTTCTTGACCATGCAATTGTAAGTGCTTCAGGGTTTAGATTTAATGATAGTTCACGATTTAATGTATTAATCAGTTTATGTTTTCTACGAATATGCACGTCCCATAAATCTTTTTGAGGGATATTGTAAATTTTATTTAGATCAACTTCGAGAGGGTTCAGTGCCCAATCAAAACCAAGATGATTTTCTAATAGTTTGTTTAATTCAGGATTTAACCATGTTGGGACATGTGTGCCATTCGTAACTGGCAACAGAGGATATTTAGGCCATATTCTAGATGCTGCTTCTCCGTGTAATTTACTCACAGCCGTAGACACTTTTGCATGTCTAAATCCAAGCATAGTCATCGAAAAATTTCCAGACGAATAATCGTCATCTCTGCCTAGTTCGAATATCGCCTCCAGGTTAGTGTCTAGGTCATCGCAATATGCATAAAGGTAACTTGCGACTAATTCATACGGGAAATTATCATTCCCAGCAGGTTTTAGAGTATGGTTTGTAAAAACTAGTTCAGCATCGACTTCTCTCATTGCAGTCAAAAAGTCAATATTCTTCTCCTGCATAAGCTGTTTGGCAATTTCAAGAACCAGGAAGCCAGAGTGTCCCTCATTCATATGGAATATTGATGGGTCAATTTCAAGCTGTCTTAGGAGT
>CALMQQ010000355.1 GCA_937871845.1 uncultured bacterium | reverse complement strand
CAAACAACTGTTCAGCAAGTTCAGGAACAGTAGGGAGACTACCAACAGGGAAGTTCACAGAACCAGCAGAGTTGCTATCTCCACCGGAAGTAGTGAGTTTTACAACAAGGAAAGCAGTAATCAACTGGATAACAGACAGAGTATCAGACTCAAGTATTCAGTATGGTCTTGAAAGTGGTGTCTACTTTGAAGCAGAAGTAGCAAACAGTAATCAACTAGCTGTACATACAATTCCACTCAATAATCTCGAACCAGGAACTACATACTATTACAGAGCAAAATGGACTGATGTAGATGGAAATACAGGTGTAAGTGAGGAAAAGACTTTCTCTACTCTTCCGGCACCAACAATCTCAAACACGACAACAACTAACGTTACTACAAATTCGGCGGTTGTCACATTTTTAGTAAGAAATTCAGTAGAAGCAACTATTCTATACGGATTATCCGATAATTATGGTGGCTCACAAACGATACCAACCTCTACAATAGAGTCGACTTATTCATTGCAACTTACAAATCTTCAAGAAGGTACATTGTACAACTACAAACTGAATCTATTGGATGTTGATGGGAATAACTATTCTTATTTTGAGAATCATCAATTTACGACATTACCATATCCGCGAGTACAAGATATCCAAGTACAAGAAGTAAAAAACAGTGCTCAACCAACAGTCGATGTAAATTGGATATCAAATGTACCAATAAGTACCCAAGTTAATTACTATCCTCTAGATGACACTAATCAGAAAAGGGATAAGCTCGATGTAGAATTAAAAACAGAACACAAAATATCGATTTCAGAATTACAACCTAACAGAAGATACGGTATGATAATAACTGGAAGAGATGCAATAGGAAATCAAGCTGTATCTGATGAATATCAATTCACAACAGCAGCAGACTCAAGACCACCAGAAATAAGTAACATAAAGGTAGAGACAAGAGTAAGTAATACAAATACAGGAGAACAAGCACAAACACAATTGATAATCACATGGGATACAGATGAAGAAGCAACAAGTCAGATAGAATATGGAGAAGGATCAAATGGAACATACACTCAGAGAAGTTTGGTGGATGACAATCTAACGTTTAATCATTTGGTGATAGTAAACAACTTAAGACCAAGTAGTGTGTATCATTTTAGAGTGGTATCAGCAGATAGTGCAGGGAATGAATCATCAGGAAAGAATGTAGTAACGATAACAGCACAAGTGAGTGAAAACCCATTAGACATTATCATCTCTAGATTATCTGAAGTGTTTGGTTTTATTCGCTAGGTCGTAAAAACTTGTCAATGTAATACAAAACAATTAATATAAAGTATTGAAAAATCAAATGGAATCAAAACCTATAATACAACTTAAAAATGTAACTAAAGATTTCCAGGTCAAAGTTCAGGAAATAAAAGTTCTAAGAGGAATCACTCTAGATATAATGCAGGGTGAGTTTGTAGTTATTTTGGGACCATCTGGTTCAGGTAAATCGACGATATTAAATCTTATCTTAGGTCTCGAACCTCCTACAACAGGTGAAGTAATTTTC
>CALMQQ010000354.1 GCA_937871845.1 uncultured bacterium | reverse complement strand
GTAAAATTGATGCAGATTCGGAAATGGTTGATGTCAAGGCACGTGAAATGCGAACTTTGTAAAAAGAGGCCCAATTTTGCATTCCCCACAGAGATTAGGCCTTCACGATGTAAAGATCATGTTATCGATGGAATGGTTAATATTCTTTCGAAGAAATGTGAATTGTGTACAAAAAATCCAAGTTTTGCCTTTCCTGCAGAAACTAAAGCTTTACGATGCAAAGACCATATTGTTGACGGAATGATTGATGTTATAAAGAAGAAATGTCAGTACGAATTTGGTTGTTCAAGAGCTCCAACTTATGGCGAAGTTGGGTCATCTAAAAGAAGATTTTGTTTAGAGCACTCTCCAGAAGAATATGTCGACGTAAAGAAGAGAAATCTTTGTAAAAGATGTGGAAAAAGAGCATCTTTTAATTTTCTTGGAGAAAAGATACCTTTATATTGCAGTGAAGATAAACTTGATGGAATGATAAATATTGTTAAGAAA
Organism: uncultured bacterium; assembly: GCA_937871845.1. GTDB lineage: Bacteria > Patescibacteriota > Dojkabacteria > B142 > OLB20 > JAJTYI01. Next base: position 4,646 of record CALMQQ010000354.1, on the reverse strand, counting down.
AGATGCACATATGACAAATGTATTAAAGTTCCCAATTTTAATTTCCCGGGAGAAAAGATAGCTGTTTATTGCGTTAAACATATCAAGCCTGGGATGATTGATATACGTCACGGAAAATGTACCGATTGCGGAAATATAGCTAGTTTTGGTAATATAGGCAATAAAAAGCCCTCAAAATGCAAGACACATAGCGATCCTGAAATGATCAATCTATCTACCAAGAAATGTATATGGAGAGATTTATCGGGTAAAGAATGCGCTGTCTATCCTTCGTTTAATTATAGATCGGAGAAAACAAGACTTTATTGTGAAGAACACGCACTTGATGGAATGATTAATATCAAAAGACATAAAGAAAGATGTTCCAAGACGTGTAAAGAACTCCCAATATATGGTTATTCAAATAAACAACCCGAATCCTGCATCAAACACAAGACAGCCACAATGATTGATTTGATCGCGGAAAACGAATGTTCGGAAGAAGGCTGCGATAATCCTTATGAACATATCTACGAAGACACTAAATATTGCAACGATCATTTACCATCAGACTCTCATCTCTTAACTCTGAAGAGGATCTGCAAATATTGTGACATCCGTGAAGAATCAGAATATATTTGTAATGATTGTAAGAAAGTTCTTCATAAGAAGGAATGGGCTGTTGTTCGGTATCTACGAAAAATGATTAAGACACCTTTTGAGTATGATACAAGCAAGCCTTTACAAGGATGTAGCAAGCGGAGACCAGATATCTTCTTCGATTTGCCAAGTCATTGTGTCATTGTTGAGATAGACGAAGATCAGCATAAAGGTTATTTAGAACTTTGTGAATGTTCGAGAATGGCCGAAATTGTATCCGGTATTGGTGGTAGATCAGTTATCTTCATCCGATATAACCCAGATAAAGTTAGAAGTTGTGGCGAAATCGTTGATGTAACACCTGCAGAAAAGATCGACCTTCTGGTGAAGACAATCAAAAGAGAACTTAGAGCTAATTATGAAGAATTCACGGTTAAGCTAGTTCAGATTTACTATGATGACGATTGGGACGATTATGCTCCACTGAAAGAAGAAGACATTACGCACGATGTTGCTATATAATAAACACATGTGTTTATTGAGTTGACATGGTCAAATTAAGGCGTTTACTTGTAGTAATTGTGACTGTAGTTTCTTTACATTGGTCAGGCTTATCACAGGCAACAGGCTTATCACACTCCGAACTATGGCAACCCGAATCGGCGCACGATTTAACAAACAAAGCCAGACTGATACCATCCGAGTTAAAGTCTCCAACATTAGTAATTCCCTCCGCAGGGAAAGACTGGTAATGCGCAGGACCAAACAATGGCCTAGGTTCAGAATCGGATTCAGGGACTGGACCCGTAAAAGCTGACAACACAAGCTTAAAGTTCTTAGAAATAGTCCCTGCAAAGGAAAGCAATTCAGCTGTGTTCCCAACCAAAGAATCCAAACACCGTCCGAAGCTAACGTCTTGGGAAGTTGAGTACTCATGAGTGACGGGGTTATAGCTATTGGTGTAAATGCCGTAAAACTTATCACTAGAAAACGAGTTAGTAACAGCAATCATCATCTTACCAGGTATACCTACAGATGTACCGTCAGAGACAATAGAATCATCAAAGACAACAGCTGATGACCTTTCCGCATTGGGTGTGTCCAACGCAAACGAAAACTTCTTAACCATGTTCCAATTCAAATCGACGTCAACAGCATAGATCTTGAGATGGACCTTGTTATCCTTATAGTAGCTTACACCGATATGAGTCCCTTGACGGTTGATGGTAGCTTGAATGCCCTTATATTCGCTTGTATCAATATCTGAAGCAAATTCAGTGATAGAGCCGTAATCAGAGAAACTATCGGTGTTAAGCTTAGTGATCAACAATCTGACGAAGCTAGTTTCGGGTGTCGTAGCTTGAAAATGAACAATCACGCAGCCGGCGCCATCGTTATTGTCAGACGTCCATAGCCCCCTGATACGACTGTATCTCTCCAATAGAAGAGGATCTAAGCTGAAGTCTGGGCATACCCATGTTGAACCCTGCTTTACATGATATACTAATGTCGTGTTACCCTCAGGACTAACATTTGCAGTGAGAATGTTCTCAAAATTAGCGTCGTAACGAATACCTAGAATGTTAACAGGACTACCTAAATTACTCGTCTCGCCTGCAGCAAACATCACATCCCAAGTACTAGTGGCCCGATTGTACGAATAAACTTTGAATACTTCCGTATTAGAAGTCGCCAAAACCATCGATCCGTCGCCACTAATACCAACACCTATACCCAAACTTTCGTCAGTTGCTCCGACAATAGTCTGCCCAACCTGAATCATCGATGAAATATGCATATCTGAGTTATACTTGACATCGTACACCTTAAAGGAACCTGTCTGCGGCGTCGGTGTACCCGCAGACAAGTCAGGTAAAAGAGTATCTGCTACAATGATTCGACTCCCGTCACTGTTGACGCCGGCGGTGAAAATGTTAGCGGACGAAGTATTGTTGAGAATGCGGTTAACCTGGTACATAATTTTAGAACTAGACATTTATAAATGGAAGTTTTATTGCTATACCGAATCTCGTGACTTATTTACATCCAACGTGGAAAAAACTCTTCATCTAAGATATAGGTCGATGCTATTAAATCATCATAGACTTTGTAACAATCTAATAAGATTGTTTTTCCAGATAAAATTCAGATGTACTCGTATGAAATTCATAAGATTATCAACAACTCATTGTCCACGAATGGATTTAATGCTGCTCTAAGCGCTAATGGATCAAGAATTATTCTTGGTGATACAATGCTTCCGGCATTTTTTACAGGAAGTATAGATACACAGCCTGGTAGTTTCAAGGTTTATGATATCATCTACGATTCCCGAAAGCATATCTTCCAAATGAATCAAGTTGGTGATGTAGTAACTGGAGACACCGATGAAAATTTGGCAGCAGGTGTAGTTATTACTGATGATGGTTCTATGGTTGCTGTTTCTTCGAACACTGAAATCTTTAAGATTTACAAGTTTAACATTGTAACTAAGATCTGGGATGTTTACTACACGCCAGGCCCCGATCATGGTTTGGGCAGTGGTTTGAACATTAGTGGTCTTCGAGCTACATCTGATTTCAGACATATTATTACCGCCAATGTCGACAATAATACAGGAATGACATCATTATTGTACTATCGCCGAACGACAGCGACTTCAAACGCGTGGGAGATGCCTGCTTACGCTATGACGACACCATTCCTTGAACGCTTCAATGCTATCCGTGGACTGGTAATGTCTGATGCTATCTTGGTCGAAAATTATAACGGACCAATTATAATTCATGTTCAGCAAGTTCCGATGCAAAATAATGCTGTTATAATCTCGACACGATTAGCTGAAAACAATTTCTTTGATTATGGTTATTTCCCAGAATATTCTTCATCTGATATGACAATACAAGCACTAGCTGTGGGTATAACGCAAAATGCAGATCACGCTGTTGTTACTTATATCAAGAACTCTAAGATAAACGTAGACATGTATGTATGGGACTTTGATACATATTGGTATTTTGTTCATAAATTCGAAATCATCTCTGATGATATAAACACTATTCAGTTCTCGTATCCGTATCTTAACAATGAAAGTTCTGGAGATTTACCATCGAAACTTTGTCTGAGTATGAATTATGGTCTAAGCAACGATTCTATTTTTGGTGTCTATGACATTAACTACACGGTTCAAGACGGTTACTCGCTCACGCAATCGGTTAGTTTTGCTGAAAAGCTGACAGCATTAGCTAGTAATAATCCCTTACCTCTTGGTCTCTTGGGTTCAATGCCATCTAGAGACTTTAGCGTTATTGCTACACCTTTCATGGGCCCCGATCCGGACTCTGATCCTAATACTAACCCCAATTACAGTACGGTATATTATTTTACAACACCAGCTCCTAATGTTACTAACGTCGGAGTGATTGATTCTCATGGTATTGGTATAGCATTATTTGTATACGCCCAAAACGCTCCTCGTCCACTGTCGCCCCCAAGAATACCAGATACCCCAACACTAAATGAGACAACCACACCTGCAGGTGTGAGCACTGGTGTTAGAATTCTTGTTGGCGCGGGAGTTTTAGCAGTGATAGGGTTGATATTTTTCTTGTTTTTCTATAGTAATTGATTTTTTCCTATAGAAATTGATTTTCTCGTACCATGCTAAATTTTAATAACACTGCTTCGGAGTAAGTACAATGTCTATTGTTTGCACTGAACAGCCTCGCACCTATTCGAGGAGGAGCCACCAACGCTTTCTCCATCGTGAGTTCATCCGCCTGCGCACTGCGTGGGCTGACTCGCACGACGGCTGCGTCGCACGGCTGCAGAGCCTCCACGATCGCACCCACAACGCGACGTCGTGCGAGTGCGCCGCCTCCCTCCTGGACATCATCAGCACGCTCCGTCTGATCGATCGGCACATGAAGAACGCGTTCATCATGTTGCGGACAATGTCCGAGAAGGTAGACTTCATCTACCAAGCGCAGTCCTGGCTCTGCGATCTGAGGATCGAAGACCTTGAGTCTCACCTCTGCCGAGAGATGGAGATTCAAGATCACCTCGAT
>CALMQQ010000353.1 GCA_937871845.1 uncultured bacterium | reverse complement strand
AAATTTAGAAAATATTTCTCGGTATGGATTAATCAGTATTTAATATTCCCATTTTTCTTAGTATTGCTTTGTGAGCATCCCACTCAATCTTGTCTTCTAGTGGTTCTAGTTTGAACTCTTCTCCATATTTCTGAGTTAGGGCACGTCCAATAATTAGGTCAGCTAAATGAGGATTCTTAGGTAGCAAAGAACCGTGCATATATGAGCCGATTATACTTTCATGAAGAACACCTTCGATTTTTTCCTTTGAATTATTGCCAGATCCAACTAATACTTTCCCAAGTGGAGTTAATGAATTATCTATGAAATACGTCTGCCCCCCATGATTCTCAAAACCCACCAAATATTTTGAAGCTTTACTCCCATAATATTTTTGAATCTCATTGAAGTGTTTAGAATCAATTTCTGTCACTAAGTTTCCGAGACAACGATCATGAAGATTGTCGCTGGGTGCTTTTGTCTCCAAGTGTAGGAATCCCAAACCATTTATATTTCTTCCCTGGAAATCGATAAAGTGATTTCCAAACAATTGAAAACCACCACATATTAGTAAGAACTGTTTTTTATTTTCTAGTTCCTCTTTTAGGAAAGTGTTTTTTGAATCCTTAAGATCCTCAAAGACCTTATACATATCGTTATCTTGTCCTCCACCCATAAAGTAAATATCTCCTTTTATAAAATCATTACTCTCTAATGTAACCTTTGAAATTTCGAGCCTTATACCTCTCCATTCACACCTCCTCTTTAAAGTTAAAACATTCCCCATATCACCGTAAATATTCATTTCATCGGGATATAAGTGAACAAATTTTAGACTTAAATTTTCTTTAGACATTTAGTGAATTCCCAGTAATTATTTTTCTTAATTCAAGCATTGCGGTATAAGTGAGAAGTATATAATAATTATTTTCTTCAGACTTTCTAATATTTTCTAATAGGTTATTGATATCTTTCATTTCGTCGATTTTAACTGCGTCGAAATTCTCAGAATCAAGAGCGTATTTACATCTAAGGAGCATATCTTCTGATCGAGTTCCGCTACAAATAATAGAATTTAGATTATATTCATTAAGAATTTCCATATTACTATCCCATATCCAGGAGACGTCTTTGCCATCAGCGGTATTATCATTTAGTACCAAACAGAGATTAACGTTTTCAATATTTTTAAGTAAATCTAAATTAAGATTCAGACCTGCTGGATTTTTAACTAAAAAGATATGAAGTTTTTTGTCATTAATATTTATAATCTCTCCTCTTCCAAATGCAGGTTTTGTTTCTTCCAATGCAAGATTAATATCTTTCACATTTATGCCAACACTTAAGGCACTCAGAATCGAAGCCATTGCATTATAAACATTAAAGTATCCTGGAATATTTATCTGAAAACCCTGTTCATTGTAGTTGAACTTTGTACCTAACGAATCTGTTATTTCCAGATTTGTGGCAAATCTTGTATTTGGATGAGGATTAATACTTTTCCCTTCGTAATTGAAATTTTTAACGAGTTTGTCTTGTACTCCGAAATATTGAACATCATTTTTATTGTCAACCTGTATAGAATTTACTCTAGGGTCATCACCATTTAAGATTAGTTGTGAGTTGCTCGATGTATTTATCGCTGTCTGAATAAATCTCTGTGTTCTATCAACCTCTCCATACGCGTCTAGTTGATCACGAAATAAATTTGTCACAATGATTTGTTCAGGTTTGATATATTTGGTAATTTTAGGCATACTTGCTTCTTCCACTTCAAAAATTGCATATTCAAAGTCTAGTCGCCCGAATAGATTTGTTTGGGATACTATTTCAGAAACAATTCCTCGAATAAGATTAGACCCACTACGATTCTGAAGTACTTTATATTTTTTCTGAAGAATATTACTTAAGAATGTCCTTGTTGTAGTTTTCCCGTTTGTTCCGGTTATAAGAATTGTGTAGGGGGATTTCTGGAGTATGTATGGTATTAAATGTGGAAAATACTTTTCAATAATCAGTCCTGGCAAAGCAGTACCTCTGCCTTTTTTGGTGATTCTAAGTACTAGTGTTAATATTTTTACGAACCAAATTGTTATTACGAATTGAAATTCCATAGTTCATGATAACAAATTCG
>CALMQQ010000352.1 GCA_937871845.1 uncultured bacterium | reverse complement strand
TTGCGATAAACAAAATAGATGTACCAGGAAAAAATCTCGATAAATTGAAACAAGAGCTTAGTAGTGCTGGTTTGGAACTTGAAGAATACGGAGGAGACGTGATTATTACTGAAGTTTCAGCAAAAAAAGAAACAAATATTGATGGTTTATTGGAGAATTTACTACTTGTAGCGGAATTAAGTAATCTCAAACCTCATGACAAACCTGAGAATGGCCTTGCACAGGGTTTTGTGCTTGAGTCTAACTTAGATAAAAACGTTGGTCCAGTTGCCTTGATTCTAATTCAAGCAGGTACGGTGACATCGAATAATTATCTTGCTTATGAAGGAAATGTCGACAAAGTAAGATCTTTACTTGACGAAAAACAAAACAAACTAGAAACCGCTCAACAAGGAGATCCAGTATGGATAACTGGTCTTGATAGGGTATTGCATACAGGAGAGACTGTGATATTTTGTGAAACCGAAAAACAGGCAAAAGCTATAGATAATAAAACTATTGAAGAACAGATTAAAATTGTTAATGAAGTTGAAGAAGTAACAGAAGCCGAGAAAAACGATAATGATGTAGATTTGTTAGCTTCTCTTATCAATTCTGCAAAAACCGAGGAAGAAATTAAATATTTAAATGTAATTCTTAAGACATCTACTTCCGGGACTCTAGAAGCTGTCAAAGAACAGTTAGAGAATCTTGATAGTGATAAAGTTAAAATAAAAGTAATATTGGCTGGAGTTGGAAAGATTAACGAGAAGGATATACAAGCTGCACAAGCCTCGTATGGTATCGTCATTGGTTTTCAAGTTGAACCAGACAAAAATATCGTCGAAATTGCCGAGAAAGATAAAATCCTGCTTAAGAATTACGAAATTATCTATGAGATGCTAGACGAATTAGGAGAAGTTCTTGATTCAATGGAGGATCCTGTCCACGAAGAAGTCGAAGTTGCAAAAGCATCTGTAAAGAAAGTCTTTGTGCTTTCAAATGGCAAATTTGTAGCCGGTTGCGTTGTCGAAAAAGGAAATGTTGTAAAAGGTTATAAAGTTTATGTTATGCGCGATGAAATCAGACTAGAACAAGATGCAAAGATAGTATTATTAAAAAAGCAAAAAAATGAAGTAAAAGAAGTGAAGAAAGGCGAAGAATGTGGAATTATGCTCGATCCTAATTTCGAGATCAAAGAAGGTGACGTAATCGTATGTTACAAAATGGAAAGGGTTTGATAGACAAAAACTATTTGCTCCGATAAAACATTAATTAAATGAATCTAAGAGAATTATACCTCAAGTTGAAGTTAAGTTTTTCTGCAGTCACCTTACTGATTGTAATAAATGTTTTGTTTTTTGTGCTTAGTACAATAATCGGCTCATTTATAGGTTCCACAAGTGCATTGAGACTCCTTGGTGCAGAATATGTACCTGATATTCTTAGTGGTGAATATTGGAGGCTTGTGATGCCTGCATTTTTACACGCAGGAATCTTCCACTTGATATTAAATATGTGGGCACTTTATCATCTAGGAGGTGCTATCGAGACATTTTATGGACATGGAAAAGTATTGGTGGTTTATGTAATTACTGGGTTTTTCGGTTCGTTGTTTAGTGTTATTGCTTCTCTTTCACAGATTTATTTCTCTCAAGGAAGTGATGGATTTTCAATCTCAGTCGGATCTTCAGCAGCTGTATTCGGTTTTGTTGGGTTATTAATTGGTAATAAATTCAAAAAAAACACTTTCTCGGTAAGTATTGATAATTATATTAATACCTCTCAACTCTGGTTTTTTGTGGGTGTAAACATACTTTTCGGTCTTGGCGTAAACTTCATGGGAAGTGGTTTCGCGATTAACAACTTCGCGCATATTGGCGGATTTCTTTCTGGTTTGGTTTTGGGAGTTATTCTTGATTTAATAAATACAACCTATCAGAGCAAATCAAAGAGTTTTATTGAAAAATTTTTATTTGTATTCGCATCCGTTCTGATTATTTTGAGTTTAATAGGACAATCAGTGTATATTTTTACAAGTATTTATTAGATTATTAATTAAATAACATGGTAGCAGTAGTATTCGGAATCCCTGGCGTGGGTAAATCAACAATAGTTAATAGGGTAAAAGATGACCTCAGTTTAGTGTATATTCATCCAGGTAATATTATGTATGAAATCGCCTCAGAAAAGGGCATCGTCGAGAATGTTGATCAGATGAGAAAGCTGAAATTGTCAGTACAACAACAATTACAGGAAGAAATGGCTGGAGTTGTAGCAGAGAAAATTAACTCTCAGACAGAAAATAGTTTCATAATAGATACTCATGCAATAGTCAAAACTCCCCAGGGGTTCTTCCCAGGCTTAAGAAATGCTTTCTTTGAAGTGGTACAACCTGACATCTATCTGGTCGTAGAGTCAAAACCCGAGATGATATTACAGAGGAGGACTGCCGACAAGGATAGAGTTAGACAAGATGATCATTCACTAGATGAGATTTTGCTCCATATCGACCTTACGAGAGATTTCGCTTCAGCGTATTCGATATATAGCCAAGCAAATTTTGCTGTAATTGAAAACAAAGAAGGCGACATTGATTATGCTGTAAACGAAATGTCGGGAATAATTTCCAGATTTATGGAAATACAATAACATGTTTTGATATACTTGCTTTAGAAATTATGAAAAACTACACCTTAATACAAAAATTCATGATGATGTACTCTCCACCGGGTTCATAATCTATGGATTTATTGATTATCAGACCCCTAAAAAGGGGTCTTTTTTTATTTATTAATTTCTTAATTATGTTTGTAACAATTATAAGCGACTGTAATGATGCAAATGAATCAGCAAGGCAGTTAACTCGAGCCAACGTTTTATTCAATTGTCCCGCAAATTCATTGCGTCTAGGTAATTACTCCGATATCCAGTCTTCGGGAAACTTAATAGACATTCTAGATGCGAGTGAGGGTAGGGAGGGGGTAATAATTTTAAATGTTGCTCCTCGATTTGGAACGGCTAAAAGATGGTCAAATGGTGTTCCTTTTGGATTCTTCCGTTATAAAGAGTCTATTGTGGTATTGACTGTAAACGATTTTGTATTAGCATTGTTAAAAAAGCTTGAGATAACAAATGAAGTAAATGTCACACAAATCCCAGAGGTAATTGATACATTGATTAATCATAAATTGATAGTAGAGGATAATAGAGACTACATAATCAACACACAATTCAGAAGCTATGAGTACGCACCAAAGCTCGCAAAACTTGTGTTGGATGGTGCAGATTTCCCATCTGAAGTGATTAAAATCAGTGACAACCCTGAATTAGAGAAAGGGAAAGTATGGTTTATTGACAGTTTTGGAAATTGCAAAACTACGCTATTGAGAGATGAGTTAGAATTTTCAACTGATGGCTTTGTTAAAACGAGATGGGGGCATATTAAATTCTATGAAAGATTGAAGGACGTAGATAATGACAATCTGGGTATATATATTGGAAGTTCCGGAATAGGCCAAAAGCGATTTGCAGAGATTACAATACAAGGAGGAAGTGCTTCTTCTGGAATTGGTATAAATATTGGTGACAATGTGCTTGTATAAATAGCCTAAATAGTGGATTTCGATTTTCTCCAGGCTTCAATATTGCTATGATTTCCACTTAGTAAAACCTCAGGGACAGTCCACTCACTGCCCTCGTCTGTTATGAACTTTTCTGGTCTTGTATATTGAGGTGCTTCGGTTTTGTTTTCATCAGTGAATGATTCGTTTTCAATAGAAGTTTCGTTTCCTAAAACCCCTGGCAATAATCTCGTGACAGCATCTGTGATTACCATTGCAGGGATTTCTCCTCCGGTTAAAACATATTGTCCAATTGAGATTTCGAGGTCAGCAATATGTTCCTTAACTCTTTCGTCAATTCCTTCGTAATGACCACAAATGAAGATTATTGCCTCATATTTTGAAAAATCTCGTGCATGTTTCTGTGTAAAAACTTGCCCCTTTGCGCTCGTGAGAAGCACTAAAGTTTTTTTGTCCCCGATGGATTCTTGAATTTCTTTTACTGCTTTGTAGATAGGCTCGACCATCATAACCATTCCTGCCCCTCCACCGTATGGTCTATGATCAATTGTTTTATGTTTGTCATTTGTCCATTTACGAATATTGTGTGTTTTTATTGTGATTAGTTTTTGCTCTTGTGCTCGTTTCAGGATGCTTTTACTGAATGGAGATTCAAACATTTCAGGAAAAGCTGTAATTATGTGAATTTGCATTTTATATATGATTATTTTAAATTGCATAGTTTTGTACTACTTAAAGAAAGCTTTGTTACTTTCCTTACTTTAATACCATCAAAAAATCAGGTATCATAGGTAAATACTACTTTCACAATGCATCTTAATTATACAGCTAAAGGACAAGGCAAAAAAACGATAATTTTGCTTCATGGTTGGGGTGGTAGTTTGAAAAGTCTCACTCCGCTCCAGAACGAATTGATTAAATCCGGTAAATTCAGGGTTTTTAACATAGAATGGCCAGGATTTGGCGATAGTCCTGTAACAAACCACTCCGCTAATCTAGCAGATTATGTGAAATATCTAGAGGATTTTATTATTAATCAGAATTTAATAAGACCTATCCTCGTTGGGCATTCATTTGGTGGTAAAGTTGCAATGTCTATGCTAATAAATAATTCTGGAATCGCAGAGAAGTTAATTTTAATTAACTCCTCTGGAATAAAGCCGAGAAATAGTCTGAAAAAGGCAGCTCTATTTTTACCAACAAAACTCTTTGGAAGTGTCTTT
>CALMQQ010000351.1 GCA_937871845.1 uncultured bacterium | reverse complement strand
TGTCGGAGGTATTTGGTTTCTTAAGATAGTTCGATGCACGTAAAAAAAACGTTTCTAATTAAAGTATTAAGCTTCACAATTTTATTTGCCACCGTTATCTCTCTCGGCTCACAATTAAGAAAGGATATCCAAAAATTTGGTAATGTACTTTCGGCGAGTTCTCCCTGGATTCAGACGGATTGGAGTGGTGGACAGAATTCAGAAGTTGTCTCTGGAATGGTAAGTACTTACCTATCGGCATCGGAAATAAATACCCTCACAGCAAATAGTCTTTCTTTAGCTCAAACAAATGGGTGGTCAAACGATATGTTAGATTGGTCAAAGAGGAAATCTATAACCTTAAATAACACACTAGCTGAGCAGACTAACTATCAAGTTAGAATTCCTGTGTCGTACGATTCTGATATGCAACCTGACTTTGATGATATTAGGTTTACAAATTCAGCAGGTACCGTCTTAGATTTTTGGTTAGAACATAAAGTGGATAATACTTCAGCAATTGTATGGGTTGAAGTGGATACTTTAGCTGGAAGTGGAAATACCTCAATATACATGTATTATGGGAACTCGATTGCTACGAGTAGTTCAAATGGTTTAGAAACTTTTATCTTATTTGATGATTTTACAGCTGACACACTTGATCCGAAATGGACGGTTGGTGGTACAAATGTATATACCCTAAGTAATGATAGACTTAATCTAGGACCTGGTAGTAGTGGTTGGAATCAGTCCCTATATGCTACATCGCTATTACAAAGAGGAGATTTGTCATTTGATATGAAATATAAATGGACTAGTTCAAACGCTAGTTATGATGCGATGATGCTTGGGTGGAAGGATAATACAGCCAATGCCTCGTATACATCATTGATTTATGCATATTATAATTCTGGAACTGGTACTTGTGTAACTAATTGTCCTGTAAACGTATATGAAAGTGGGACAAATCGTTCTCCTGTCACAGGTGCTTGGACTGTTAATCAAGAATACTTGGTAAGAGTTAGAATGCGTAATAGTGGTGGTGCATTTTATGAACAAAGTACTGATTTCGGAAACACTTGGAATACGTCATATACATCAACATTTTCAACTGCTACAAATATAAGACCAGGCTGGGCACTTTATTCTGGTAATCACGAATTTGATGATGTGCGAGTACGTAAGTGGATGACCACAGAGCCAACAGCCAATTTTAACAACGAAGAATCGAAGTATCAGTCGGAAGGAATTCTAGACTCAAACATTTTAGATACAGGAGTGTCAATGGACTGGGGATTACTAAATTACATAAGCTCAGGAACAGGAAATGTAACAGTGAAGGTACGAACAGATAATTCAAATGATATGGGTGGAGCAACAGCATGGGGAATATGTAATGCAATCACAAGTGGAACAGACATCTCGGCGAATAACTGTGTAGATGATGGAGATAGATACATACAGTATCAAGTAACACTAGAACCAAGTGGAGCATCTACACCAGTATTCGAAGAGATAAGCATAGCTTTTGTACCATCAGACCAAGTACCTCCAGATGTAAACGCAACAAACATGGCAATCTCTGGACTCGCAAACAGTGGAGACTGGTATGCAAATGAACCAACAATAACATGGACAGGAGGAGTTGACGATCTAAACGGAAATGGAATATTGGGACATTGTATAGCAATAGATGAAGCAGAACCAGATGCCAGTAACGGACTAAATCCAGCGATGACCTCTGGAATACTAACAGGGAAGAATGACGGAGTAGCACAAGAGTATTGCCCCTACATAGTAGTGGGAGAAGAATTAGAGGTAAGTGCAGTAACAGGTCTGGATTTGATTGCGGGTAAACAATACTACATATCAATAAAAGCAGTAGATATCGCAGGAAATATCTACACAGGAACAGATGAAACATGGAAAGATTTGATCACGTTTAAATATGACAACGAAGAACCAACAGCACCATTCTACATCTCGCTCCCAGCGAACTTCCTATCATCAAAAGACGTAGTAGTAACATGGCCGGTAGGAGTAGGAGGAGCAGATGACTTACACTCAGGACTAGCAGGACTACAGTACAGGATAGGAGACACAGGAACATGGTATGGAGACCTACATACAGGAACAGAAGATATCAATGATCTATTAATAAACGATGGATCATACGTGACAGATGAAACCTACGACTACCCTTTACTAGAAGAAGGAAACAATTTAATCTACTTCCGAGCAATAGATAACTTGGGAAATGTCACAGCTCCGGAGGACTATGTAAAAGGAATATTGAAGCTAAATACTGTGGCACCATCTCCAGTAAGAAATCTCTCCGTAAACCCAGAAAACGGAACAGAAAACAATTACACATTTACATGGGATGTCCCAGGAACATATACAGGATCAAGTTCAGGGATAAG
>CALMQQ010000350.1 GCA_937871845.1 uncultured bacterium | reverse complement strand
GTCAGCGCTAACCATACCAATAACTCTGCCGTTTATATCAAATAATGCAGGTTTCATCTGCTCGTCCACTCCTTTCCCAACACCTGTATATTTAATACCTGCATCAGTTAATGCTTTTATTGTGGGTTCATAAGCTTTTTGACCACCGTCACCTGCATGATTTCCACTAAAAGCGAGAATATCGAATCCAACTTCAGCAAAACCTTGTGCATTTTTCTCATCTCCTACGAAAACAGTGCATCCAGTGCAAGGAGTGGGATCTCCCATTAGTGGATTTTCGAGTTGAGCTATGGCAAGGTCTGCATTTTCGATTTCTTGTCGGACAAAGTCGTACAAATATGCATAGTCATTGTGAACATTTAAACCTAGGCGATCTACTGCCCTGGCTGGGATAATCTCCCCACCAGCGAATATCGTAGACAATCTTTCTTTTGAGAAATTTATTTCAGAACCAGTTTCACCAGGTAATTTTTCGGTAAAAGTTAGAGGGTATTTCTCCAAATCAATATTTTTAACCATCAACTGATAGTGTCTTGAAATTGGGAGTAATTTGATTGATTTGTAGTATCGCAATCTTTCCAGAATTCAATTCCGCCGAGAGTGTTTCAACACCAACTACATCTGCCTGATAACCATCCAAGAAAATATCTACATTTTCCGAAATTGTTACTAATTGCGATGATTTTAGTTCATCTAAAGTGATATTTGTGCGTGAGTCTGTGAACTTAACAACAGGTGCAAAGAAATGCTTGACGGTTTTTATAGGAATTTCTGTCGGATTAGGCCTGACAATGTTTAAATCCAGATTATTTATCCCCGAAAAAACTGTATATTGTTTATTTACAATATAGACAACGGGAAAAATGAGAATTATAAGAAAAAGAGTTACTAATATTAGTCTTTTTTTCTTCAATTTCGCTTTATGTCTGTTGAATTTAATTTCGTGGAAAGTTTGTGACATGTTGTCTAATTGTAAGGCAATTTTATAGAAACAACAATAAACACTACAATTCGGGATCTACATATATAGGAACAATTCTGAAGTTCTCAGCACCGTTCTCCAAGAACCTGTTTTGAATTTGTTCTATCAAATCCAGGATTTCCATATTATCGACAATTACATAGTAATTATGTTCAAGACCTCTACTTTCAGAATGATGTC
>CALMQQ010000349.1 GCA_937871845.1 uncultured bacterium | reverse complement strand
TTTCGGCATTATTTGTCTTTACTGCAATTGTTTTAATTTTCCAGGCATTTGATTTCGCAAATTCTACCACAAGCTATACTAATCAAATTTATGCTCAAAATACCGCATTTACATGTTTGGAAGAAGCATATTATAAAATTAGTAGAGATAATCCTGCCTATGCGAACACTGCTATGGAAAGTTTCTCCGTTGTGATAGACGCAGACAGAGAATGTTCTGCAACAGTCGTAAAAACAAGTGGCAACAATCGGGTTATTAATGTTGAAAGCCAATATCGTTCATCAAGTTACAATACTCAAAAAATAATAGCAGATATAACAGCAACTGAATGGGTAATCAATTAAAAATTAAAATAAACAAAAAAATATATAAAGGTTTCTCTTTAGTAGAATTACTACTTGCTTTGGCTATTTTCGGTATTGTTGTTTCTGCAAATTTTGGCTTGGCTATAGATGCATTTCGTTCTAGACAAAACGACAGAACAAGACTTGAAGCAGGCTTGGTAATCAAAGACACCATAAATAGCTTATATTCAATTAAGAGTTCCTCATGGTCAGAAATGATAAGATACTTCGATCAAGATCCTGATGGTTCAGATTCGAGAGTTGTTGATGTCATCAATAATAAAATTCAAATAAATTTTGGTACCAAGGTTCATAACGGTGTGACATATCAAGTTTATTTCAAAAAGGCAGATCGAAATTCAGGGGAGCTTGTTCCCGCAAGTGATGGAAACGACCCTGATACAATCAAAGTTATCGTTGTTGCATCTTGGACAGATATTTTCAATAACAACCAACAACTCACAGAAAACTATTTTTTGACGAATTGGTCAAGTACCAGTTGGACAGAATATGATGATTACACTTTCTCTAATCCTCCTCCAGTACTCACAAATACAAAGGTAGAAAATGATAGTGTACAGATTACTTCCTCCTCTAGTATGGCGAACGCAGATTGGTGTGTAATAACTGATAATATTACTACAAAATCCTACGATTTATTTCCGGTAGGTTCCGGAAGCACACAAGCTATTGCAACAAATAGTGCTTCAAGTGGTGCAATTGATTATGAAATGTATGAACCATCGCTGACTGGTCCTATACCGACGAACGCTCCTGCACCTTTATCACCAGTGATGCCAGGAATAAACAACAGCAACCCTTCGATATGTACTGGTACAGGTACTACTATTACACAATGTGAAAGTCTGTTAAGGCTCTTTGATAGTACAAACGGCACTTCTTGGACAACTAAGACAAATTGGAAAGTTACTTCTACTCCATGCAACACTGTGCCAACTGGTGGATGGTCTGGAGTCACTTGTAGCGGCGGTAATGTAATTACAATTAGTCTACCCGGTAATAATCTCACAGGCACTTTACCTACGGAATTAGGTAACTTAACAAACCTAACAACACTAAATCTGTCTGGAAATTCCATATCAGGTCCAATCCCTCCACAAATTGGTCGATTAACTGGTCTAACAACTTTGAACTTAAGTTCTAATCAGCTAGATGGGGTAATCCCAAAGACAATTGGGAACAATACAAATCTATCTGTTTTGAATCTGTCGGATAACCAACTAGATGGACAGATTCCATCCTCAATAGGGAGACTTTCAACACTTGATCAGTTATACTTGAACGACAATACTCTTACGTGTCATGTTCCAACTACAATAGCTAATCTTGCCGATATTGACTTAAATTATCTTAATATATCGGGAAATAATTTATTGTTGCCGACGAATATATCTCTTTTAAGTACATACTTTACTAATAAAGGAGTTACCGGAATCAGAATCGATGGTCAGGGAAGTGTTATTAACCATGAGGATTGTTTGTACCGACCTTCGTCAGACAATGTATATGTAGCGCAATACAACACCACAGAAGGTGAACCTGCAACCTCTCTTTATCTAGAAAAATTTGCGAATGGTGCGTTTCCACCTTCTATGACAGAGTCGATAATTAACACAGTAGGCTGGGAAAACAATACATCTTCTGGTGGTCTTAGATTTGATGGTGGGGATGTCGTTGCGGTTGACTATAGTTCGAAATGGAATGTTCAGAATGATATGACTATAATGACTTGGTTTAAGTCCAATGACACTTCTCAGGATTCATTTGATAGAATAGTTGAGTTTTCCAATGGAACTACAACGGGATGGTTTTTATCTTTCACTGTTCCAAATAAGCTAAGATTTACACATTTCGGTACCGAGAATTTGGTAATTGAGACTGGAACACCAGTGACAGACAATGTATGGACACATGCAGCAATAGTGATTTCAGGAGGTACAGGAACCATGTATATTAATGGTGCCAACCCCTTAACAGATACTTATACTAGTCTCTCACCAGTAACGGGGACAACTCAGCAATTGCGGTTTGGAAATAACACAGCTTTAACTAATGGTTCGCAGATGGACATGGATGATGTTCGTATATACAACCGTGCATTATCTCAAAATGAGATAGTTAAGTCATATCAAACAGAAATAAATCGAAATGATGCTGGCTTGATTGGTTATTGGAGGATGAATGTTGTGAATTCTGTCGATCAAACAGTTTATGATTTGAGTTATCAGGGGAAACACGGATGGAGAGGTAGCACATTAGCAGGTGGTGAAGCCTCTGATCCAGCTTTAATCGCGGGTAATGCAAAATACAGAGTGAACGATATATACAAATATAATAATCTATTATTTATGTCAACCTCTAATCCAACTAAAGATATAGTTGTTTTCAATCTGGATACAAATACACACAATATTATCAATTTCGGTTTGGCCTCAAATGATGATACTCAGGGGGTAGTCATTGCAAACGATACACGAGGTTTCGCTATTCAAGACAGTTATGTAATTCAATTCAATCCTGCAACCAATACATACGTTAGTGCTAAGAACCTATCAACAATCGGTGGACTAAAATTGAGAAATATTATTGATATGAAACTAAATTCAAATCAGCTTTATCTATTGGGACTAGGAGAAGATGGTAACTTCGGTGTGATGGATGTTACAAACGGTATAACCCCGACACCAAGGGTGAATAATTTACTATTAGAAGCATTCTTGTAAATGGAAAAGAACATAGTATTAATAGACAATAATTTTGCAATTCGAGAAACACTAAAAATAGTTTTAGACAATCTTGCAAAGAATAACGACTTAAAATTCAATTTATACACTTCACAGAATGGTATTGAAGGATTAGGTTTTGTTTATGTAACACATCCAGAAATAATTATAGTAGATACTACCCTTCCCAAATATAGCGGAAATGAACTACTTTACTTCCTTTTGACTAATAAAAAATTTCATACAAGTAAGGTTAAAGTTTTTGTACTAGTTGAAAAATCGCAAAAAATTAGGGTACCCGATAATTTTTCAGTATTAAATAAGTCCTCCAAGAATTTTGTTAAGAGCTTAGTCAAAGAATTATCAGATGTTTTGAAAATTGATAATAAGGTTAATTATAAATACCCAAAACTAACAACTTGGATAATTAAAACAGCAAATGATCTTGATGTCGTAAAACAAAGATTTGAGAAGAATGACCTCCTCTCGAAACTGATAAATTTGTTTGTTATTGGATTTAAAGAACTATTACTCTCTTTTTTACTATTAATAAACTATGTTTTTAATAAACGTGTTGTAGATTCAAATGTAAAACAGGAAAGGAGAAATCTATCTTTACTTAGGAGAAAACACTATCCTACTGCTATCGCAGGCTCTATAGGTATAGTTATGACAACTATACTTACTTTAAGTGTTCTCTTTAGTCAGAACATCTTCTTCAATCAAGTAAATGAAGAAACTGAAGCATTCGGTTTTGGAGCAGTCGGTTGGTATTCGACTATGGACAATGCTTCTGATATCAGTAATCCTGTAGTAGGTTCGGCTGGTGAGGCATTGAATGGAGTTGATTATGTTACACAAAACATAGTAGTAGATGAAGATTATTCTTACGATATAATTTCCGCTCGCTTTAATGCTGATAATGAAGTGGTTAGGATTGCTAATCCCGTTGTGGGGGAAGACGTTAAATTAGATAAAGGTACTATAGAATTTATGTATTCACCACTGGAGGCGCATACGACAAATAAGGAAATGACTTTTTTTAGTATATTTGGTGATGCAAACAACAAAATTGAATTCAAAAAGCTCAATGATGCCAATGATAGTTTATCTTTACTATATAAATGTGCATATTGTGGTGATGCAGAGGTTTTAATTTCAGGAGCTAATTACGCATTTGCGGCTGATGACTGGGTCTATTTTACTGTCCATTGGAATGCTTATGCTCCTATAAATGAGCAGTTATTAATTTATGTTAACGAGGAAGAATTACCTATGACGCGAAATTCTTCATCGATTAATCCTGCATCAATCACAGATCCAGCATATATTTATATTGGTAATTCATCTCCTACAGGAACAAATGAGGCGAACGGAAGAATTGACGCTTTTACAATCTACCATGATGTGGCACAACCTGAAGCGACACCTGTGGGCACACCCGCTCCTACACCAGTTTTTTGGCAGAATTCAGGACAAGCTAGTTGGTATTCAACTTTTGATAGCATGGAAGCAGTTACTACCCCTGCTATTGGGGATGTTCCTGGGGTATTCTCGGGAGCTTCATTTATAGATGGTCCTGCAGAATATGAAAGTGCTCTCTATTTTGATGGGGCAGGTAAAAGTCTTTACATCGAAGGAACGCAAGGTATTCACTATTCATTAAATGAAGGTGCGGTTGAATTCTATTATAGACCGATATATGAGGCAAACCATAATGCAGAAATAAATCTATTCAGCATTAGACAAAACGATAATGAAGAAATTCGTCTATATAAACGAGATAATGCCAATGGCAATGCTCTAGCTTTTTCTTACCACTGTCAAACATCCTGCGGTGGAGAAGAAACGATAGCACTTGCTAATTATGATTCTTATTGGAATGATGGTGAGTGGATGTTTTTCCGAATAACTTGGAATGACAACCCTACTCTTAGTCTTTCAGAGCAATTGAAAATATTTATAGATGGTGACCAGCCAACCCATACAGACCAGGAATTTAAAATCCTGGGTGATAATATAACTTCAGAACCGAATCCACTTAGGGTATATGTGGGGAATAGAACTGAAAATGGTGATTACAGTGCGCTGGGAAGTATTGATGAATATCGAATGTTCACGACAACAGTGATACCTACTCCTACAATTACCCCAACACCCTCTCTAACTTTGACACCAACAATAACGCCATCTCCGAGTGTGGCTCCTACAGCAACTCCTACTCCACTATGGTATTCTACTATAGACAGTGTTTCTGCAATACAAACACCGGTTAGAGGTTCTTCAGCAACAATATCAGGGAACTATGTATTTCTATCTGGTTCTCCATATTCACCAGGTGGCGCTAGCAATAAAGCAGTAAAATTCGGCTGGAAAAGTACAGGAAGTCGAATTATTTCAAATGTTCCCGATGCAGAAGTAAATGAAACTAGTGGAAGAATTAGCTTCCACTTCAGCCCTGAGTTTGCATCAACTGATGCAGATAATGGAAATTATTTCCAATTATATTCGAACTCAACAAATAGAATTACATTCAAAAAGAAAGGCCTAAATCTGGAATTGCATTATTATGCCACAGCACATGGTGCCACTAATTATAATTTAATGACAATTCCTAATTCATCGTTCTCCTGGAATGGAGGAGAATGGATATTCTTCGATATTTATTATAATACCGCACTAGATCAGAACAATGAGTTGAGGTTGTTTATGAGTACAAACGGAGGACCACTAATAGAACCTGAACACACACATTTAAATACAGTAACTACTCCTATCACAGATGTGTCAACCTTATACATAGCTGGAGACCCCACATATATTAATTCATATCCAAGAGGTCGTATTGATGATTTTAGAGTTTATGGATACACAGTAAATATGCCAACCCCAACAGTGCCTGCAGTTAGCCCTACCCCATCTCCAGTACCCGCGATGAGTATACTTTGGTATTCCACGATGGCAAACCCAACAGCTATCTGG
>CALMQQ010000348.1 GCA_937871845.1 uncultured bacterium | reverse complement strand
TTTAACCCCTTACGTTAATAACGAAAGTTATTCCCAATTTGTCAATTTCCTTCGTAAAAACCACATAGGTGAACAAAATTCAGATGTCTACGGGATGGACTTATTTACAGAGGTGGAGAGATATTCTTACCGAGCAAGAGATCTCGTCAAATCTGCTGATTTTGATGTGATTCATTGTCATGATTGGATGACCTTCAAAGCAGGAGTCTTCGCTAAACAAATCTCGGGCAAACCACTTATTGTCCACGTTCATGCTACAGAATATGATAGATCGGCCGGAAACCCAAACCCAGCAGTATTAGACTACGAGAGGTTTGGTCTAGAAAATGCTGACAAAATCATAGCTGTATCAAATTTCACAAAAGAAAAAATAGTAGAAAAATACAATATTGATCCATCGAAAATTAGAGTAGTTCATAACGCAATAGAGAAAAATATTACGAATAGTTCTGTCAGACCAGAAATGACAAAACAAAAAGATGAAAAGATGATATTATTCCTTGGAAGACTCACAATTGCTAAAGGAGCAGATTATTTACTCCAAGCAGCTCAGAAAGTAATCAAAATTATTCCTGAAGCAAAGTTTGTATTCGTAGGAAAAGGTGAGATGATCAAAGAATTGATAGACATGAGTATAGAACTTGGTATTTCAGAGAATATTGTATTCACCGGATGGTTAAATCACGAACAAGTTGACCAAGCATACAAACAAGCGGATTTGTTTGTGATGCCCTCGATTACAGAGCCATTTGGACTAACAGCACTTGAGGCTATGAGGAATGGAACGCCAGTGCTGTTATCAAGACAAAGCGGAGTGAGCGAAGTTGTACAAAATTGTCTAAAAGTTGATTTCTGGGATATTGATGCAATGGCAAATAAAATTCTATCAGTACTTAGATATCAACCTTTACAAGAAACGTTACGTGAAAATGGTAACCACGATGTGAACCATCTAAGTTGGGAATCACAAACAAATAAAATTATCGATTTATATAACGAATTGATTGTTAATGAAAATTAAGGAAAACACAAATTATAGAAAGTCCGTATGTTTCTACTTCCAGGTACACCAACCTTTACGCCTTACACAGTTTAATTACTTTAACAAAGGCAATACAAGTGGTTATTTCAAAGGGGATTTGCCACACACAAATAAATTTTTCATAGAGAAAGTCGGAAAGAAAAGTTACCACCCTACTAACAATTTGTTGCTTAATTTATTAGCAAATCACAAAGAATTTAAATGTAGCTTCTCTATCTCAGGTATCGCCCTTGAACAGTTCGAGAAATATGACCCAACATTGATTGAAAGCTTCCAAAGCTTGGTCAAGACCCGCAGAGTTGAACTACTAAGTGAGACTTATTACCATTCACTTAGCTGGATCTACTCAAAACAAGAATTCGCAGAACAAATAATTCTACACAGAAAGAAAATTTATAAACTTTTCAAAAAACGACCCAAAGTATTTCGTAATACTGAATTGATTTATAATAATGAACTTGCCAATTTCATTAGAAAAATGGGATTTGATGCGATACTTGCTGAAGGTTGGGATTACTATTTAAAGTCAAAATCACCTAACTACGTCTACAATGCTCCGAAATTCGACTTACATCCCGAAGATGAAAAGATTATCAGAAATTACAAGATTAAAGACAGAGCAAATCGTAAAATCGCCCTACTCTTGAAAAATTACAAGCTTTCGGATGACATCGCATTTAGATTTTCCGATGTAAATTGGAAAGAACATCCCCTTAGTGTTGAGAAATTCGTGGATTGGGTTGAACAAGCAGATGGGGAGACTATTAACCTATTCATGGATTACGAAACTTTCGGAGAACATCAATGGGAAGACAGCGGTATTTTCAAATTCTTGGAAATGTTGCCTGCAGAACTTATTAGGAGAGGTATAGGTTTTCGAACTCCGAGCGAAACAGTGAGAGATTTTGAAGCAAGAGACGAAATTGATATTCATAATCTAATATCATGGGCAGATATTGAGAGGGACTTATCAGCTTGGTTAGGAAATAAAATGCAAAGACATGCAGCTGACCAAATATACAAATATGAGCAACTGGTAAGAAGTGCAATTGGAACAATTTCTGACAAATTAACCAAACGAAAACTTCTTTCTACTTGGAGAAAGTTACAAACCTCAGACCATTTTTACTACATGTCGACGAAATATTGGAATGACGGAGATATTCATAAATACTTCAGTCCATATGAGTCACCTTACGATGCATATATTAACTACATGAATGTCGTAAGTGATTTTAGCGATAAGCTAAAGCAAATGGTCAGTTATAAATCCTACTTGAAAAATGATTAATTTTGGTTCATACCAAAGAGAATTCCTTATTACAAATAAGCTGGGTACGTATTCATCAGCTAATTTCCTCTATGGCAACACAAGAAAATATCATTCTCTACTTGCTAGTACTCAAGGGCATCTTAGTAGAACAAATGTATTAAATAGGGTACTTGATCGTATCGAGACAACACAAGGCGATTTCGCACTTTCTACAAATATTTATCAAAATTATCACTTTGATCCCGAAGGATTCCGAAACATTGCAAATTTCGAGTTCGAACCACTCCCAAAGTGGTTGTATAGAGTTCCGGGTATTAGTATCGAGAAAACAATAATGTTACTCTCAGAGGATGATACACTTCTCATAAAATACAACATTAACTCATCAACAGCAGGAAAATTATTTTTGTCACCACTAATAAATATCAGAGATATTCATGAAAATGGAACTAATGAGGCGTTCAAAAATTACAAATTATTGTCTTTGGGTAATTATGGGAATGTAACATCAGAACAAAACCTTTCCATTAAATTTATTTCAGACAGTGCGAGATTCATACTTAAACCAGATACATATTTTCACATCTATTACCCGGACGAAGAGCAAAGAGGTTACAATCCGTATGAAGACTTATTTATGCCGGGACATTTCGAATCAAACTTCATAGCTGGTGAGACAGATCACTATTTTGCATTTCATTTCAATCAAACGACTGAAGAAAACAAAATTGAAGATATGTGGCAAGACGAATACGATAGATACTACTCCGATTCCGTGGTTAAACCACGGAATGACCTTGAGAAATCCTTGTTATCCCAGAGCGACAAACTGAAAATCTCCAGTGCTAAACACACAGGAATTGTAGCCGGATATCACTGGTTTGACGAATGGGCAAGAGATACATTTATTTCAATTCATGGTTTGGCACTTTCTCAGAATGACTTTGATTTTGCAAAGAAATTATTCGTGGAATGGGGTAAAAGTTTTCAAGATGGAATGCTTCCGAATCGATTGTTCATTAACAAAATCATGAATTCAGTAGATGGGATGTTTTGGTTTGTGGTTCGCTTGTATGAATACGTTGAAATGACCTCGGATTATGATACAGCCAAATTGTTACTACCCAATATTGAAGAAATTTTTACAAGTATTTTAGAAGGTAAAAACAAACTTCATATCACTTCTGATGGTTTTCTCTCTGATGATAGCATAACAGAAGCACGTACATGGATGGATGCCATTGTCGAGGGCAAATCCGTAACCGATAGAAGTGGATGCGCAGTCGAGATTCAAGCACTCTGGTACAACTATCTAAGAATATTAATAATTTTCAAAGAAAAATTCGAGGATCGAACTCATTTAAATCAACTAAAAGACTTAAAAGTCACAATTGAACAAAATTTCGAAGAGAAGTTTTGGAATCAATCAACAAACTGCTTATATGACGTCATTGGGTTAAAAGAATTAGACAAATCTATCCGACCAAACCAAATAATAGCTTTATATCTTCCATTTAAACTCCTCACAAGCAAGAGAAGTAAAATGATTTTAGCTACTATTGAGCAAAAACTACTTACTGATGTCGGATTAAGAACATTATCTCGAGAAGACGAAAAATATATTGGTGATTACTCTGGAAATCAGAAACAGAGAGATATAAGCTACCATCAGGGCACAATTTGGCCATATTTATTGGGGTTCTACTTAGTCTCCTATCTTAAAACCTACAATTACTCTTCATCAAGTATGAAGTATGTAGATGAAAAGCTAAAGAGTTTTAATGAAAGCATTCAATCAAAAAACTTAAAGTATATTCCTGAGGTCTTTAGTGCAGATTTAGTAGAACCAAACGGATGTTTACTTCAAGCTTGGAGCGTTGCAACGTTGTTGGAAACAATTTATTATTTAAAGATTAATAGCGATATTCATGTCAACTAGTTTAGTACTTGGAAACGGATCCACTCTTGTAAATATAGATGATGACTTAAATCTGAAAGATTTCTATTGGCCTTTTGTTGGAGAAGCAAATCATTTGAGTGAGAAAGCTAACGAGATTTTCTTTCTAATTGATGGGAATATAGTCCATCTCAATAAAGATAACTTCATTATCAAAACCAGTTATTTTGATAACTCACTCGTCTCAAGTTCAACAGCTATTAGCGAATTGTATAGACTGGAAATCACATTTACAGATTTCGTTCTTTACGATAAGGACGTATTCCTCAGAAAGATGAACATCGTAAACAAAGATGAAGAATATCGTGAAATCAAAGTTTTCTTCAAACACAACTATTATATGAGAGAAGATGACAGTGGAAATACAGCGACATGGTATGAGCCCGCAAAAATTATGTGCCACCACAAAAAAAATTCATATCTAGGAATGGGTTTTTGTTCAAAGGTTCACGAATACACCTGTGCAGCACCAAATGACAATAATAACAAAGGTGCATTTCCAGACAGTGAAGGTAAGTTAGCTTTTAACCCCGTTAGTACAGGCACATCT
>CALMQQ010000347.1 GCA_937871845.1 uncultured bacterium | reverse complement strand
CATTTTTCACACAATTTCCTCGCCAACCTCTGAGCAATAACAATGTTTAAGGTTGAGGCAACAAGGAATGGCTCAACGTCCATATCTATCAACCTCGGTATGGTGGAAATTGCATCGTTGGTGTGCAGAGAAGATAATACTAAATGACCTGTAAGAGCAGCATTTGTAGCAATATTTGCAGTTTCCGCATCACGAATCTCTCCTATCATTATTATGTCTGGATCCTGTCTTAAAATTGAACGAAGACCAGAGGCAAATGTTAAATTTGCTTTATTGTTGACTTGGATATGGTTTACCCCATCAATACTGTACTCTACAGGATCTTCTACGGTGGTGATATTTACATCTCTCGAATTTAATTTCTGAAGGATGGCATATAGACTAGTGGTTTTACCTGAGCCAGTTGGACCAACAGCTAAAATCATTCCGTAGGGACGCTTGTAACTTTTCTCAACTACCAATTGATCAGGATCCGACATACCTAATGAACTAAAAGTGAATGACTTTCCTTCTTTTATCAACAATCTCATGACAACTTTCTCACCTGAACTTGTTGGGAGTATTGAAATACGTGTGTCAATTTTCTTGTTTTCGATTATAAACCTAATCCTACCGTCTTGAGGAGCAAAATGCTCATCAGTACGCATTTTCGCCGCGACTTTGATTCTGAACAACAACGACTCCTGAATATCCTTTCCTACTTGTAGAACATCTTTTAATATTCCATCTATTCTGAATCTCACCACTACAACTTCTTCGTGAGGTTCGATATGAATATCAGAAGTTTTAGCTTTTATTGCTTGCTTAACAATATAATTTATAAGTTCAACAATATTTAGTTCGCTTCCATCTTTGGGTTTCTCTATTGTCTGAATCTTTTTTGTAGGCGGTTGGTTTTCAGCACCAGGCTCATTTTCTTTCTTCTGTTCAACTGGTATTGTATTTTCCGCCTGTGCTGGTGCAATTTGTGTTTGAGATGAAGCAGTAGCATGCATTGTAGGATTTTGAGAATTCTGTGCAACAGTATTAGCGGTTTGTGCAGGAGTTCCAGTATTGTTTTGATTTTGTGTTGTAGATGTAGGAGACGGAGTAGGAGGTGCCATAGATGTGGGCACTTGTCCTGTAGTCGTGTTTACAGTCTGAGAATTTTGGGCAGTTGATCCGGACATTAAAAATAACTAATACTATCAAATATTAAACCAAAGTTTGGAGATGGTATCAAGTTAATCCTAATTCTTTGACCAAAATTCAAAATATTTAAAATCTCTTAAATTTTTGAAGAATAAACTGCAGTTTCTTTTTATCTAGTAAGTGTTGTAATTTCCCCTTCAATATTCGGCGCATATATAGTAAGTTGTCCACCTCTTGATTTGTAGCAAATGTTGTAATATGGATTTACTCCACCTTGAGGGTCAGTCGGATGTTCCGACATATATCCGCTAGAGATTATGGTAGGTGCAATGTCTAAAGATGGGAATGGAATTCCATTAGTATATTTAGAATCAACCTCTTCACAAACTGGAAGAGGTTTCCCGTCAGAATAGGTAAGTGAATTTAGACGAGAATCTTCACCAATTTCAAATAAATTTACAGAAGTCATGATTTGTGACATTTCACTGACCCTTTCTGCATTCCTAGCATCCTGAAAGCTGGAAGCAGGATTTAGACTTATAACAAGTAAAGAGAAAATGATTGTTAGTAGGCCGAACATATCGGTTTAATAATAACTAATATCAAAATTTATACGATATCAATAAACAAAGCAAAAAAAGAGGAGCCGAAGCTCCTCTTCTATTATTCAACCGTATCTCTATCTAGTCATTGTAACAATTGTACCGTCTGTTTGTGGAGCAAATAATGTTAATTGAGCATTTGTTGCTGCACACACTCTGTAATCACCAGTTTCCGGATCTGTAATACCCGCTGGGACATAACCCCCTGCTGTCAATGTGGGGAAAATATTAATTGATGTGAATGCAACTCCATGAGATGTTAAAATAGTACCAGCACATGTTGGTAATGGATTACCACCACTAGTAAGAGTAGCACTGTTACCTTCTGCGACCCATCTGTTATAACCAGTATGAATCTGAGCCATTTCTGTTTGTCTTTCAGAATTTCTTTGTCTTTCAAAACTAGCGGTAGGATTCAACGCAATAATCGTAACTGCAGCAAGAACTGCAATCAAACCGATTACAATCAAAATTTCAATTAATGTAAAACCTTTTAGATCTGTAACTTTTCTCATTTAAATAATAAATAAAAATTAAATAAAAACTTACTTAAGAATATGTTAGAAACATATCATTCACATGTCAAGGTTTTTTTATAATTTGTTAATTAAACACATCTATCATAAAATCATAACTACATATATTAACGCGAAATGCCAAACATTCTAAAAATAATTAAACTCTCCAAACCCCTTCACGGTGTGATTCTTAGTATGTCGTTCCTTATTGTCTTTGGAGTCTTTCTAGATTTACTTACACCGTTCGTCTCGAAGTTCATAATAGATGAAATTGTTTTAAAAATCCAAGGAGAGGTAGCAGACACAGATAAAATCATATTGTTAATCATTTTTGGATTTGTTCTCTCACTTACAAAAAATGCACTGGACGCATATAGCAGTAGAAAAGGAGATCATTTAGCCGGGGAACTTGAAAAATTCTTAACAAATAAATTCTACTATCAAATATTAACTTTGCCACAGACATACTTTGACTCTGAATTGTCTGGGAAAATTATCAATCAACTCGGAAGAGGTATCAAGTCCATCAAAAATTTCTTCAATACAGCAACAAATTTTATAATACCCTCGATTCTACAAAGTATTTTTATAATAATCACTCTCGCTTATTATAGTGTTCCAATTGCTCTACTTACAGCAGGTATTTTCCCAATTTATCTTTACTTAACTTCCATATCAGCGAGAAGATGGGGTAAAGAAGAAGAGAAGAAAAATAAAATTGAAGATATCACACGAGGCAGAATCCAAGAGGTTATCACAAATATAAAAGTAGTAAAGAGTTTTACCAATGAATTGCCCGAATCTAATTTCGTTTCTGAGAAAATCAAGAAAATAAATACAATATATGCGAAACAGAGCAAGAATTATCATCTAATAGATTTCGCGAGAAACTCGGGAGTAACTTTTCTGATGATTGCTATATATTCAATAATCTTTTATATGACTTTTGAGGGTAGATTTAGCATCGGAGTAATGGTTTTGATTATCCAACTACTTGATCAAGCCAGAAGACCACTCTACGCAATGTCATATATCCTCACTCAAGTTCAAACAGCCGAAGCTGGCTCGAAAGAATTTATAGAAATTCTTGACTTACCTCAAGGAGAAGAATTGAAATCCAAATCATCATACAAAAATGTCACCAACCCTCAACTAACTTTTGAAAATGTAAGTTTCCACTACAAAGATTCAGAAGATGTTTTGAAAACCATTTCAGCTAAACTCGGCCCAGACGAGAAAGTCGCATTAGTGGGGCATAGTGGAGCAGGGAAGTCGACACTTGTAAATTTAATATTACGTTTCTATGAACCTCAAAACGGTGAAATGAAACTAAATGGCGAGTCTTATAATGAACTTGACCAGCAATTTATACGAAACAATGTAGCATTGGTTTTCCAAGAGAACGAACTATTTTCAACAACAATTAAAGAAAATGTTGCATACGGTATAAAAGCAACTGATGAGGAAGTTATTAAAGCTCTAAAGCAGGCAAATGCTTGGGACTTTGTTGAAAAACTTCCGAAAAAGCTTAATGCCGAAGTAGGGGAGAGAGGAGTGAAATTATCAGGAGGTCAGAAGCAGAGGATTCAGATAGCTCGTGCAATTCTCAAGAATGCGCCAATCTTGATTCTCGATGAAGCGACTAGTAATCTCGACTCAAAATCGGAAGAAGCAGTTCAGGACGCACTTGAATATTTAATGAAGGATAAGCTCGTCATAATAATCGCTCACAGATTTTCCACAATTCAAAATGTAGACAAAATTATAGTTCTACACAAAGGTAAAATCGCCGATATGGGAACACCTGGAGAACTTGCAAGAAAAGATGGGGTTTATTCAGAATTATTACAATATCAGATCGAGGGGAATAAGAAGCTGTTAAAGAAATACGAGCTGTATTAATTCTTTATATTTGCATGACCTGTTCCTGTGGATTCTTTAAGTACAATCCACTTCCTCCCAATCCGAATAGTGGCATGTTATGTACTACAGCACCAGTAGCTACTATGAGTTGCACTCTCATTCTTCGTTGTTCCGCAGTTTCGTGTTCCGGACTATCGACTTGTTGCAGATACTCCATAAGAAGAAATTAATAAATAAAAAAGAACCCGTAGGCTCTTGATTAAATAGTTATAATAATTTTGTCGCTTTTTTCTTCTATAAAGATTAGTTATCAAATTTTATTTCACTTAGGTTCCTATTAAAACGCTATTAAGTCCAAATAATCACACCAGAAAACACTTTTAATAATATTTTTGATATCATTAGCTATATTAATTTTACAAAATGAATTTAACCAACAAAACTATCTTAATCACAGGAGGAAGTGAAGGACTAGGCTTTGCATTAGCCAAGGAATTACTGTCTCATAATTCTGAAGTAATAATTTGTGGTCGCAATAGTGAGAAATTAAACGATGCTTCGAAAAAGTTAAATTCTAACAAACTTCGCACTTTTGTTTGTGATGTCTCAGACTACAACCAAGTTCAAATGATGGTTAAAAACATTACAAATTTAGATATTCTTATTAATAATGCTGGAATTTTTATGGAGTCACCAATTGAGT
>CALMQQ010000346.1 GCA_937871845.1 uncultured bacterium | reverse complement strand
CGGGTAATATTTCTGTCACTTAATTTGCCATACACAAGTTTTGAAAGTTTTTCTGCAATCCAATATTCCTTTCTGAGATAACCTTTGGCTTCTTTCTCGTATTGACTGAAAACGAATTCATTCTTCCGAATTGCTTCATCTATGTATTTCATCGCTAGAGTGGCGTTTCTCATCCCGTAACGTATTCCTTCTCCTCCTAACCAGTTTACTGAGGATACAACATCACCTATGCCTACTACCCTGCCATTTTGATATGTATCTTTTCTTTTCGAGTTGTAGAAAAGCGTACCTCCGTGTTTTTCTGTGATTGTATATTCTTTTTTATCCAGTCCGAGATAGTCCTCGATTATCTTCTCAATATATTCTGCAGGTTGGATTGGTTTTTTGAGATATTGAGGGTACCAGGCAACGCCAATTTTATATTCCTTATTGCTCATTGGGAAAATCCAGCCATAGCCATTTGAGATTTATTTGTACCCCAGGAAAAATTGAAAATCTTTAGAATCTATCTCTTTTTTAGTTTTCACAATGAATTCAAGTCCTATTCCTTGAACATAATTCTTCGGATTATCTCTCTTTCCAGTAATCGATCTAGCACTTCCTGTTCCATCGACTAAAACATCGGTCACCACATTCTCGATTTTTTTATTAATAGAATTATATAAACTAATCTCTAAACTTCCCTCACCTAGGGTTTTGTGTTTTTTATATTCCCAACCCAACTTCACCTCTCCATGATGCTTCTGTACCTCATCAAGTAAGAACTCCCGTAGTTTTGTAAAATCCATTACAACACCTTTATTTTCTGGGGATATCCATTTTTTCTCGAAGTTAGTTGATACCAGGGTTAATTTGTTCCAGTAGGTTGCTACGACACTTTTAGGGAGTTCGAATTCTTTCAAAATACTAAGTGGAGCACCTGCACTTGAGAAATTATTCAAACTTAAATCTCTAACTCGATCAACAATGAGGACTTTATGTCCTTTCTGAGTCAATAACCTGGCACATTGTCCCCCAGACGGACCCGCTCCAACTATCACAACATCGTATATTTTGTTTTTCTGTTCACTCATTTTTATTCTCAATAATCTCATAGCTGTCGTAACCTTTCAATTCCTCCAAGGAAGGCACTTCAAACTCAGAATACCACTTTTCAATGTTCTCCATCGAAATATTAAATACTCCTTTAGGTGCTTCGGCGTTTCTTTTAGCTAAGCGATGTTTTAGAAGTTCTAGATCAGCTTTGAATAAGTAAATAGTGACTTCTGCTCCGATATTTTTTGCCTCTGTTTTATACCTCTCTCTTTCTTCAATTGACCAAAAACCATTTTCAAGTAGAACTGTGTTCCCTAATTGTAATAATTTCTTGGCTTGAATCCATTGTCTTGATTCTACAATATCTCTAACTCTGTCCATTTCAAGGATGTTGGTTTTATCTGCCAATAAGTCATAAACCCAATCGTCTGGGCAAAGTCTTACTATTGGCTTTTCTTTCTCTAATTTTTTCGCAAGTGTGGTTTTCCCTGTTCCAGGAAGACCACAAAATAAGAATAATTTTCCAGTGCTCATGATAGATTAAAAATTTATTAATTATACTAGTTCAAAGTTTTAGTATAAATGGGATATCAACATTAATAGTCTTTTACAAAAGTAATTTTATTTACTACTTTTTTTCTATTGACTTTGGCTTTTTCTAAACTATAATTATAAAAATATGATTTATTAATGACTAACTTTCAACGCGAGAAATTACTAATCAATACATACTAGTTTATTAGGAGCCAAAGGCTCCTTTTTTTTGGCCTAAAATAGGCACTATGAAAAAGAAAAATAGAAAAATACTCTCTTATTTAATAAAAATTTCACTGATTCTGATACTGCTATTTATTTGGGAACAAATTGTAATTAGCTTCGAGATACCCAAAAGAATACTTCCAAAACCTAGTCAGATTATTGATTATTTATCAAGCGACTTTAGTTCGGGAAAGTACACATTACTCATAAAAACACTTCTTAGTTTCCGCGATGCATTAATCGGATTCTCCATTTCTGTAATTTTAGGCACATTACTAGGGATAATTTTTCATCAATTTAAAATACTTAAAACAATCTTCTCTCCATTCATTTTAATTTCACAATTATTACCAGTCCCTGCTTTCGCGCCAGTAGTAGCAGCATTGCTAGGATACGGATTTGAAACAAAAATCATTATTATCGTACTGTTCACGATTTTCCCAGTAATTGTGACAGTTGAAAGCACAATTTCCAGTTTATCCGCCAACTATTTTGCTTTGTTCTCATCATACAATGCAAAAAAAATCGAAGTAATTAAAAAACTCTTCCTACCATCAATTCTTCCTGACTTGATAACCACAATGAAAATTTTAACAACTGCATCCATAGTGACATCAATAATCGCAGAACTCCCTTTGACAGTAAGTGGTGGGATTGGAAAAGACATTTACAACTCATTTAATAATCAAATAACTACTCGTGTATGGGCAAGTCTAGTTATGCTATGCACAGTTTCAATATTATTTTTCAAATCGATGCTCGAGATTGAGAAAACCATTATTAATAAATATCGCTATGCAAAAGAATAACAGTATTGAAATAAAAGAATTATCAATCCTTTACAACGACTTAAAAATCGGTCTTGAGGCTGTATCAAAAGTATCGTTCGATGTGAAAAATGGGGAATTCATTTCAATCGTAGGACCATCTGGTTGCGGTAAATCAACCATACTGAAAGTTATCAGCGACACTCTTGATGTCTCGTATTCCGAAACAAGAGGTGACGTAAAGGTACTGGGAAGTTCACCTAAAAAAGCCAGAGAACAAAGGAAAATCGGCTTCGTATTCCAAAAACCGACACTACTCCAATGGAGGAATCTTGAGAAAAACGTGAGTTTGCCATTGGAAATTATCGGATTAAACAAAGTTGAGATTAAAAAACGAGTCAAGAAGTTGTTGAAAATGGTCGAACTTGAGAAATATGCAAGTTATCATCCTGACCAATTATCAGGCGGAATGCAGCAGAAAGTTTCAATCGCTCGAGCACTTGCATATGACCCAGAGATCCTATTAATGGATGAGCCTTTCGGAGCATTGGATGAAATAAATCGCAGAAAAATGAATGACGAATTACTTAGTGTATGGAAAGAGACGGGGAAAACTATCGTCTTTGTTACACACAGCATCGAAGAAGCGATCTATCTCTCTCAAAGAATCATCGTTTTGACAAAACAACCCGGGAGAATTAAAAAAATCATCAATGTAGAGCTTCCTTATCCCAGAAAGGAAGAGTTAGGAAGCATGAAGTTTTATAAGTATATAAATCAAATTCGCTCATTATTGGAAAATGAAGAAGAAATCGTTTAAAAATTTTAAAGATTTAATTGTGATGGCACTTTCCTTGGGCGTGTTTTTCGTCATCTGGGAACTATTTGTTAAATATTCTGAT
>CALMQQ010000345.1 GCA_937871845.1 uncultured bacterium | reverse complement strand
CCTTTCGTCTGCAGCGTGTTGGTCAATAAATTGAACACTATCACCGTTCTGGATTACTAGATAAGTATTGAATATCTGTAAAATTTCTGATTCAATCTCGAATAGTTCTGGTTCTTGTGAAATATTGTTACTCGCTAAGAGTATATTACGCGTAAAACTTATGCTGGTTTGTGTATTTTGACTTGAGATTACTGTCTTGAAATTCTGAGCACTATGAGCTTCTCGCGATTTTTCAGATTGGTTAAACTGATTGGTATCGATATTTGTATCTGTTTTTTCTGTGTGAAATCTGCTAAATGTTTCTTCTTTTAAATATTTTTCTAAAGCATTTCTAACTGAGTTATGAACTACTCTGAAAATCTCTTTAGTATTATCAAATCTGATTTCATTCTTCCTAGGGTGGACATTTACATCTACTTTCTCTTCGTCGATTTTAATATTAATAAAATAAATTGGATATTGATTATGCATAAGGTTTGTACCAAAGCCAGATTTTACTGCCTTTGCTATGACTGGATCCATAACACTTCTATTATTGACAAATATATACTGAATTGAACTATCTCTCCTATTAAATACAGGATGCCCTACAAAACCTGAAATCCGTAGACCTTTATCATCAAATGACAAAGGAATTAGTTTTTCTATGAGGTTCGGATGTATCTGCAGGATACGCTTTTCTAGTGTATCGACTTTTGGTAATGAGTGTACGAGTTTAGAATTATTATAGAATTCAAATCCAATCTGGTAGTGAGGTAATACGATCTTTGTAAATGTATTTAAAATATTTTTATATTCGGTGAGCTCAGATTTCAAGAATTTTCTTCTTGCAGGAATTTGGTCAAAAATATTTTCAACGATAACAGTAGTCCCCTGATTCCTCGCATCTCCAGGTGCAACTATTATACGTTCACCGTTAGTAGAGGCAATTATTGGCTTTTCTTTAGACGATTTAGTATGTATTTTGAGTTTTGAAACACTGGAAATGCTTGCAAGTGCTTCTCCACGAAAGCCCAGTGTATAAATATTCTTAAGGTCATCAACAGAGTGAATTTTTGAAGTTGCATGTTGAACAAGGGCTAACTTAGCGTCTTCTTCACTCATTCCAGTTCCATTGTCAACGACCTCTATGTAGTTAATACCACCATTTTCAATCTTTAAGATAATTTTATCTGCTCCTGCATCAATCGAATTTTCAATTAATTCCTTGACAATTGATGCCGGTCTTTCTACTACCTCACCTGCAGCAATTTTGTTAATTAAGTCGGGAGATAGAAGTCTTATTGTGTTAGTCATTTATTTCGATTGTAAGTTCGATCGGTATGTAAGCTAATTCCATTGGGATGCTTTGCTGTTCAGTAGAATTTTGAGGAATTGTCGTAGATAAAATACTTAAAAAAATATCGTCTCCAGTTAAATCAATACCATCTAAATCTGGTTCTAAGCTAATAATAACTTGATAATCACCGTTCGCGAGATTCAATGGAGCATCCAATGGCTCTGGCAGATTCCTTAATAAATCTTCACCAGGATACATAAATCCTTCGTTACTTAATGAATAAATCTTGGAATTGTCTTCTTCTCTGACATTGTCGAATCTCCCGAGATTAAGTGTTTTTTCTTCAACGGTATTGCTAATTCGGGTTTCGTATTTAAAAGATTGTGGAGCATTAGGTAAGGTTAATCCAGGTTGGTCTTCTTCTGCCTTTTTAAACCATATCCCACTGAGTTCGTTAATAGTAGAATTTCCATCTGTAGGGGTTGCTAAAATGAAGAAATTGTCCCCTTCGGGAATATCTATACTAAATTTTAATTGCGCAATGTTCTCAGTAATTTCAGCTTCCATCAAGGTGAAATTATTAGGTATCTCATCTCTATCACCTTCGTTTTCAATGGTCACAAATATTTTATTAATTTCTCTTAACCCATCTAGAGAAAGTTCTTTTAGATCGGTTCCGTCTAGATTCTTGAGTTGATTGTCAATAGAATTGAATCTCTTGATAAATAGTACACTTTCGTCTTCTCTTCTACCCCACATAGCGTAATGCCCTAACTGAATAGTTGGAAAATTATCAGATTGAATGTTTATTGAAGGTGTTGTTGGGATTGGTTCGGAAGTTCTATCAAGGTATACCTTAGATATGATTAGTATGACTGCGGATATGATGACTGATAAAAAAATTATTACCCAAATTAGGGATTGTCTTTCATTAAGTTCACTTAGCTGAGATCTTCTTCTCATGTAAGTTTGTTGGATTATTAATTAATGATACAGTTTTTAGTCTGCCTGGACAAATTTTACGCCAGATGGTTTCAGTTTCTGTTGTCTGAAGACCGATAGGATGTTGAGTAATTTTCCATTTGCTTCACCAACAATTACGTGTTTCTCTAATGTGGTTTTGACTAGTTCGCTACCATGAAGTTTTTTGAGGGGAATCCTTCGTGAATATTTCGCTTCACTGATTGCGCCCAATTCATTGATAATCTTGGTCCTAATGCGCCAATCGATTCGAGCTAAATCGTCTTTAGCTTTGTTGGAGTACACTATATTCATGATTGTTTTATCTCAAATAATTTCTCTATGTCCTCTTGTGAATATGTGGGGCCTTTGTAGGACTCCAAAGAGGTGAGTTGTAAATAGTATTTATCGGTAAGCTTTTCCTCCATTTCCTTTAATAACACCTTGATTTGATTGCGTATTAATGCAGACGGAGAAACACCCAATTTACTGGCAAAATAAAAAAGGAGATCTTTCTCCTCGGGCTCAAGCCTTACGGCTAATTTAGTTGTCATATTATTCTTCATGACATAATCATTATACCAATCAGAAAAGTATTTGTCCACTCTTCGGATGTTTGAAAAGTAGCCAGGAGTAGTGTGTTTCGAAATAAAACTATGGGATATGCAGGTCTGTCGGGTGTGAAAAACTATAGGTTGGTAGATTCGTGTTTTGTACTAGAATACTTATTTACTTCAGATTCTTCAAAACCGAGAAAGAAAACTTCAGTTCTAGGTGTGATTCCAAGCTTCTTTTTTGATTCTTCGTATATTATCTCAAAAAGACCCAAAACATCGTCTGATGATGCTCCTGGTTGAGTTTCTATGAATGCTGCATGTTTCTCTGAGATTTTTGCATTACCGATTTGTTTACCTTTTAATCCTAAGATTTTGTCGATTATGTATCCCCAACTATTACTCTCCAGTTTCAATTCGCTCTGAACTGTCTTCTCAATATTTTGAAAGCAACATCCTGCACTATTTGCGGGTTGTAGTCTTTTCCTAGTGGCCCATGCTATTGAGGTTTCTCTTGCACGATTTTTATCACCTTCTCTAAGAATTAGATTAACAGACAAAATAACGTCGTTATTATTGTGGAAAATAGAATAATCGTAATCAAATTTCAGTTCATTTTTATTAAGAGTTTTAAAATTACCCTCTTCGGTTAAAACATATACGGATTTTACGACTTCTGAAAAAAACCTTGTTCCTCCATGAATGTTATTATAGACAGCTCCACCAACTGTCCCCGGAATTCCTGCAAACCATTGAAGACCAGTGATACCCTTGTCGATTGTGATATTAATCAAATAAGGAAGATAAACTCCTGAAGCTACGTTCACCTCAATTGTTGGGGAATTTGATTCATCATAATCCAAGTCATCGAAATTGTAGTATTTGTCCTTAT
>CALMQQ010000344.1 GCA_937871845.1 uncultured bacterium | reverse complement strand
ATGCTTGGTGTTGGTGTATTTACCACTTCTTTTTTGTAAATAAGTGCATCTATTGAAAGATCGGTTCCAGTTAGATAAATCATGTCAGATAATCCTGTCGAAACATTTGCATTGCTGTCTAATTCTCTGTTGTTTCCAACAAATGGTTCGCTGAAGATATAATCTGCAGGTTTATAGAACTTTACATAATAATTAGTATCACAATCTAATTCATCAAATCCATAGAAACCATTTGTATTTGTTACTTCAGTCCCTAGTAGATTCATTCCTTCACTGTATAGTTCAACCTTGATATTTCTAACACCAAGTTCATAAATCTCTTGGATGCCGTTTTTATTCTGATCGTAAACAACTCTATCCCCTAATTTACAAAGAACAATTACTGGTGTAGGAGTTGCACTTGGTTTAGTGGTAGGAGTAGCGCTAGGCTTTGTAGTAGGAGTAGCGCTAGGCTTTGTAGTAGGTGTTGCACTTGGTTTTGTAGTAGGAGTTGCGCTAGGTTTTATAGTAGGAGTAGCACTTGGCTTTATCGTAGGAGTTGGGCTTGGTGTTTTAGTAGGTGTTGGAGTTGGTAAACAAACTCTTGGTCCTAATCCACATGCCGTTCCTTCGCTTAAGAAATGTTCTTTTGTCTCTGTTTTTCCCCATTTGTACCACTGACTATCTGTACCTGGAGTTGTTGCTGTTCGAGAACCTGATGGTGGAGTGGAAAGACCTGGAATCATGTCTGGATAGTAGAACTCTCCATTTTCAGCTCTTTTAAGTGCTCTGTCTCTACATAGAAGCATACCTCCAATAGTTTTACCATCTACTACTTTAATAGTAGTATTTGTTCTATAAGAAGGCTCTGTCCATCCATTACATTCATCCCAACCAGATGATTGATCATCTATTGCAGCTTCTGCAGTTTTGAATGGTGAGCTTACCAAAGTAATTTGTAGCACAAACATTATACTTGCTACTATAAAGGTGTACAGAAGCAAATATCTTTTGGCCTTTGTGTTAGACATGAGTAAGAAAATAATAACTATAGATAACTAAAGTATGGGGAGCATCACTATTTTAACACTTTTTACTTTCAGAAGTCAAAGTTGAGAAGATTAGTGACTATTTAAATTTGAGCAGAGTTTTCAATTATTATGATATAATGTATATATGGAAAATCTATTAAAAAACAAAACAAAAAAACTTGTAATTGCTGGAGTAGTGATACTGTTAGTATTAGTTGTTATTATTGCTGTTTTTTCTTTTAGTGAAAAAAGACAGCCAGTACAAAATGTTAAAGGCGAGTCAACTCTTAAACCAATTACTTTCGAACACAAGAGTACTATAGAAACTATAAACTCTAACTTTGAGATACCTACTGAAACATCAAGTGTAAAGGCAGCTACTACAGATGAAGAAGATAATGCTTCGATTGATAAGGAATCACCAGCTGTAAACACTCCCAGTACTGTAGTTGTGGAAAGTATGGGTATTAATACATTAGTAATTCCTCGATTAAACGTTAGAACGTCGGTAATAGAAGGAATTGATGGAGAAAAAGCAATTCATGAAGGCGCCTGGCTTTACCCAAACTCTTATGAAGGTGATGGTGAGAAAATCTTACTCGGACATAGAAGATTTTGGGGTGCAGATGATCCCCGATCATTTTGGAACCTAGATCAATTAAAGGAGGGCGACACAATTCATTATTCCGATGCAAAAGGCAATGTCTATAATTACGCTGTTAAATCAGTTGTTGTCAGAAATGCAGGAGATTTGTCTACACTCAAGCCATCAAAGGAGAATATTATAAAAGTTATTTCATGCGCAACAGCTGATGGGTCAGCTGGATCATCAGAGAAGAGAATCGTTGTAATCGCAACTCAGATATAATTATCAATATAAATTATCCATCTTTAACTCCATTTGGAGTTTTTTCTATTAACCCGATAATCAATATTTGGTGTTTATGTTAATATAAACCTACTATTTTTCAATTCTAAAAGATCATGATAAAAGGAATATTTTCGCGTTTTCTAAACTCCAATCAAAGAGCGATTAAAGAAGTAGAACCATTAGTAGAAGAAATTCTTGCAAAAGAAGATGAGTATAAGGATAAAGATATTTCAGAAATGCGTAAGCAAGTCGAAGTCATCAGGGCAGAATTAAAAGAATTAATCGACACTATCCCTCCGATGGCAAGAATGCCACTAGCAAACGAAGAGTTCAAGAAATATGACACCACAGAGAAGAAAGTTCGAGATTTACTACAGTCTAACGTCGTGGATTTTTTCGCAATGTTGCGAGAAATTAATAGACGAAAATTAGGTAAACCACATTATCCTGTTCAATTAAAAGCTGCAACTATTTTAGCAAAAGGTCACAGTCTGACAGAATTAAGAACAGGAGAAGGTAAAACACAGGTTTTTCATTTACCAGCTGCACTTTATGGTTTGACCGGAAGAGGAAGTCATGTAATTACTGTTAATGACTACTTGGCAAGGCGTGATGGAGAATACGCTGGACATGCTTTTTCAGATTTAGGAATCAGTGTCGGAGTAATTACTCCACAAGCGTCATATAAATTTGTTCCTGATGACCAGCTAAAAGCAACTAAAGGTGAAGATGCTAAAAAAGAAAGAGATAGCCTCGACATATCAAAATTAAGTGATATGAAAGGTGTTAATTTAATGGAGTGTAGTAAGAAAGAGGCTTACGAACAAGATGTATTATATGCGACAAATAATGAAGTAGGCTTTGACTACCTGCGAGATAATATGGTCTTTGATATTGAAGAAAGAGTACAAAAGGAGCTATATTTCTGTATAGTTGACGAAGCGGATAGTATTTTGATTGATGAAGCAAGGACACCTCTTATAATATCAGCACCTGCAGAAGCCTCAAATGACCTTT
>CALMQQ010000343.1 GCA_937871845.1 uncultured bacterium | reverse complement strand
GTCATATCCAGGAATCCCGACCATCGCCTTAATTTCTCCTGAATTGCTATCCATAATTACACCTGCAGATGCAAATCCCTCAACTTGTACCAAGCTTTCCTCCATAATATCGCTAAGCTTCTTTTGCCATCGGGAATCTATAGTTAAATGAAGATTATCACCATCAATTTTATTTTCTGAAATAAAAGTTGACTCGATATCTTCTAAATATTGTTTTTGTTCAATTTTTTTACCTACTTTACCTCTCAAATAGTCATCATAGACCTTTTCAACACCAAGTTTACCGACCTTTGAAACAGTGAAAATCTCATCTGACAATTCATTTTCAGCTGGTTTTCCAATATATCCAAGGATATGTGAAAAATACTCGGGATCAGAATAACGTCTTTGAGTATCATTCTGTATGGTGAAGCCAATTAATTCATCCGAATTTTCTATCAACCTGAAATAAGTGTCCGAATTAATCCCAGACTTCACACGGATTAAGCTCTCCTCCTTTGCTATCGAATACAACTCTGTCCGATATACATCTAGTAGTACCTCTACATCAGAATCAATCAAATCTGCGAGTTTACTAAAAATCTCTCTTTCGTTTTCGACATCTATCTGTGTTTTGTCTGCGTAAACAGAATATGTCGGGGCGTTATAAGCTAATATATTCCCATTTGCATCATAAATTACCCCTCTCTGTGGTAGTACTAGAGATATATTTTGACTTGTTCTAGTTGCTGCAAGTAGGTTTTGACGACCTTGAAGAAATTGCATTTGAAATAATCCGATAATCAAAAACACGAAAATTAAAAAAATGCATATGTATACTAAGTGAAAACTATAGTCTTCTTTTTGACTAAAATTAATTCTACTTGAGATTTTGAGTTTTTCTTTATATTTTGAAAGCATTGCGAGATTTGCGTTTTACTGAAGTTATTAGTAAGGAACCAACAAGAATCAACAAACTAGATATTGTAACAAAAATTATCTGAGTAATATTTAGGACATTAATTATATATAAATAAGTATTATTGATAATCAAAAATATAAGAAAAACCACAAATGAATGTGTACTACTTCCCGGTAATCCAATAATTTTTAAGGATCTCGAGATAAACCTTGTGATCAAGATACTTGATGTATAAAACATTGCAATCAAGGTTATATTCCTAAACATCAACAAATCTACAATAATTGTTCCAATTAAGATAAAAAAT
The DNA here is from genome assembly GCA_937871845.1 of uncultured bacterium. Classification (GTDB taxonomy): domain Bacteria; phylum Patescibacteriota; class Dojkabacteria; order B142; family OLB20; genus JAJTYI01. The sequence continues at coordinate 2,189 of CALMQQ010000343.1, read as the reverse complement.
AAACCACCCGTTTGACTCCCTTTTGTTAGCTTTATTGTACCTGCTATTATCAGTAAATTAATATTAGCCACCCACCAATAGTCGGTAACGAGTAGAGATACTTCTAATAAAACTAGAATAATGAATAAAAAGAAACCAAATATTTTACTCAACATTTCTTTCGATACTAAGTATAAATACTTCATCCAAATTTTTAAGGTCAGGGATTATTTTTAACACTGCACTTTTCGTAGTCAAGCTATCATTATCATTAACCTCAACCACCTCCCCAACAACTAATCCTTTTTGTAAAATCTCATTCTCAGAGCTAGTTATGACACTCTCACCTACATTGATAGTACTGCCGCGAGGAATTTCGTTCATTACTAGTCCTATACTAAAGTCGCCCTTGATAACTCCTTTTGCATTGTTTTCCATAGAAATTGCAGAAATAATTGTATCAGGCGAATTTATTAATCTGGCTATACTATTTATTCTATTGACTTCTACAATCTCTCCGAGTAAGAAGTTCTTGATAATTAATGCATCACCAACTTTCACGTTGTCCATGCTTCCTTTGTTAATTAATACATGTCCAAATTTGTCAGGGATATAAGAGGTAACAGTTGCCGGAATCGTTTCAGCTTGATTGGTAAAAGTATTTTGTTCTTTTATAATTTCTAGTTCCTTGAGATTTGTATATAACTTGGTGTTTTCTGACCTTAAAATAAGATTTTCTTCTTCAAGTTGCTCCACTTTCTCTAATGTTTCCTTTCTGTCTTTAAAGACATCTGTGGTTTTAAATACACTGTCAATTGTTCGTGACGAATCATTCGTTATATTAACACCAATGCTATGTGCAACGCTTTTTATTGGATTGAAAAAACCGATTCCATCAAATAGAAGTAAAAGTAGACACAAGATGAGCAATCCTATGTTTAGTGGTAGAGATAGCAATTGTTTGTTTGTTTTAATACTGGGCAAATTATTTACACTTAAAAAATATCTCTATCTTTTAACTGGAGTCGCTCTAAAAGATCGATTTCTTCTAGTAATGTTGCAGTACCTCGAACTACACATGTGAGTGGATCGTCAGCCACAATCACGGGTGTTTGCAACTTTTCCTCCAAATATCGGTCCAAGCCCTCTATAAGAGCACCACCACCAGCCAGTGTAATCCCCTTATCCAATAAGTCTGAGAGTATTTCAGGTGGTGTTTGCTCGAGAGCATCTTTGATTGACTCAACAATTTTATCGATAACTTTGATCATTGCTTCACGAACCTCAACACTAGTAAGTGTAATAATTTTTGGAAGTCCCGTAATCATATCTCTCCCCTTTACCTCCATTTCTCTTTCTTTTTTTAATGGTTTGACTGATCCAATTGCTATTTTCACATCCTCGGCAAATTTGAGACCAATTTGTAAGTTATATTTATTTTTAACATAATTTAATATTTCGTCATCAATTTCATTTCCAGCTATCCGTACAGTTGTATCTACAACAATCCCACCGAGTGAAATGACAGCAATGTCAGTAGTTCCTCCGCCAATGTCTACGACCATACTTCCTGAAGCGTCGTCTATCGCCAAACCAGCCCCAATCGCAGCTGCCATTGGCTCCTCCACGATATATACTTTTCTTGCTCCTGCGGATGTAGCAGCATCAATTACCGCTCTAGCCTCTACTTCTGTTATAGATGAAGGGATTCCTATTACAACTCTAGGTCGTTTTATTTTTAATAATTTAGGGTATTCATCGTAAACTCTATGGATAAAATATCTAATCATCGCTTCTGTAGAATCGAAGTCGGAAATAACGCCATCTTTAAGTGGTCTAACCGCAATAATTGCTGCTGGAGTTCTACCTATCATTCTTCTGGCTTCCTCTCCGACGGCTAGAATCTTTTTAGTATCTTTATTTATAGCAACAACAGATGGCTCACTGACCACAATCCCGTGACCTTTTATAGATACAATTGTATTAGTGGTACCCAAATCAATACCTACATCATGAGTTATAGCAGGGAGCAGCTTATTAAAAATTATCACAGAGTTCAATGGTAAGTTAAGTTCAATATTCTACCACTTGTAACAGGGAATATTCCACCTAGAGTTCTAGTTGTTTGCGCAATATCAGAAGATTTATTGTTACTTGGGATTCAATTTTGATATACTTTACTGCCCTACCAATGCTCTTTTGATAGATCA
>CALMQQ010000342.1 GCA_937871845.1 uncultured bacterium | reverse complement strand
CATACTTTCGGTCTTCCAGTAGAACTCGAAAAAGTTCGTGAAATAGTCGGAAGTGATGTGAAAATTGTCGAGGATATCGCTCATTCTCTGGGTGGAATCTACAAAGGTCAGAAAATTGGCACGATAGGAGATGCCTCGGTAGCTACCTTCGGAATAGAAAAAGTAATTTCGAGTGTTCGTGGAGGGATGGTGTTAATCAAAGATGACAAAATTGCAGAGAAAATTAGAAGTGAACTCAAAACTGCCCCACATTTTTCATTAGTAAGAATAAAAATCGCATTACTAAATCCAATTCTGTGGTGGCTTATCACGCCTGTTTATTATGTCGGAATTGGAAAAGCAACAATTGGTAGGGCTTTTAGTTTTGTAGCACATAAATTAGGAATTATGGGAATAATGATAGAGAAGTGCGAGTATGATACCCAAAAACCGAGCTGGCTTCCTGCAAGAATGCCATCGGCACTAGCAAGATTAGGAATGAACCAGTTCAAGAAATTAGACAGGTTTAATAACCATCGTAGGGAAATTGCGAAAATTTACGAAGAGATGTTTGGAGCTTACGAAGTAGACCGAAATAGTAAACATAATTATCTTCGCTATCCACTCTTAGTTGAGCCGGAAAATAGGTCAAAAATTTATAGTTCTGCTTCTAAAAAACATTTCGTTTTAGGAAATTGGTATAAGAACATTTTATATGCGCCCGATACATCTCTGTCAAAATTAGGCTACACAAAAGGAGACACACCGAATGCTGAGTGGGTGGCTGAGAGAGTTGTTAATTTACCGACCGCGGTGAATGTGTCTACTGACGAGGCGAAGCATCTCGTTAAAATTATAGGTGTTTAAGACACACGAATTATTTTATAGAAAGGTTCTTGAAAAACTCATCACACATTGCAACCGCTTTGTCCATATCATTGTCGTACTTACACGATGCATAATAAGCGTGGTCGAATAACATTCCTGTTCCACAAACATCGATATCTGTTGATTCTGATATGTATGGGTTTACATACTCAGAGCATTTCGTTGTCTCGTAACTATCCGTATAGAGGATTGACTTCGTTTCAGGACTAACAATTCTATATAAACTTAATCCGTTATTAACAACTGCTGGAATCTCCTCGTAGTAAGTATAAACCCCTTCGCTCTGAACTATTGAAATTTGAACATTGGTAACATTCGGGGAATCATAGGAATCGAAGGAGAAATTAATGGAGTTCCCTAATCCTGAACTTGTAGTCGAATCCGTACCAAATGCATGAGAGACTGGTGCAATTCCTGAAATATTTCCACCAAAAGGTAATTCGTAGTCAAAAACCGGCCATTCGGTACCAAAGAGAGTAAGACTGGATTGTGAAGGTTGTGTAACTTGCACCTGGTCATCGGGACTATTATCAGCGACAGGATCAGTACAATATTCTTTGTAATATTCTTCATCTTTTCCACTAAAAGGCTCGTTTTTCATGATAATTTCATTTAGGTATTCACACCTGTTGCAGATTGTTCCATTTTCTCCGTTATTTTGACAATCTTCACAACCTTGAGTATTGGGAGAATTTAGGCATGTCTGATACAAATCAGGAGTATTTGGCCTCGGGACAAAGACAAAAACGATAAATAAAACCACTCCGATTAGGATAGTAACTACTACGAAAACAATTACCAATAAAGCTACAACTAGATTGTTGTTATTAGACTTTGCAGATTTGGGCTCATTCTGACTAGGTACTTGGGAAGGATTATTAGGGGTTGTCATTTATTAAGAATAATATGTTAAATAATACTCTATTTATTCAGGGATTTATATAAGAATTTTCTCATTTTAGATTGCTATAACAGACAATGTAGGACTATTTTTACCAAACTCTATTAGAATGGCTTACTATCTGTTGAAAAAGGATCTATGGGTAACTCTGTATTAGAGTCTGTGCACTTCTCAATAAGAAACGAGTAATCCATATTATTCATATCCCCGGAAGAATAGTATTTTGAATACAAATCTTCACATTTCTGACACATTTCCATATCAACAGGTATTGGAGAAGGATGCGATTTCATATTAAGTGAAAACGTATCGACATAATTTTCAACACAGGATTGTCCATGATTCCATATGTACCCATAATTTTGTCCAATACATGATAGACAACCAAGACTGTGTGGAGCAGAGAGACAGACTTGATATATACCCGGTGATACACGAGTTGTATGGCATGGATCAAACAACCAGTAAAGGAACAGAATAATACAGATGAAAGGGAGACCTAAAAACATAAAAACTAGTATGATTCGATTTCTGGATAATTTTTTCATTCTAGAGTAATGATATTTTTTAATATCACTCCAGTTTGTCGGAGATTTGTAGTTAAATCTTCTCAAGCCTCACATATTCCAATGCCAATTCTTTCAACCCAGCGGAAAACCTAATCAACACAACGAAGTTATCAATATCAACCACCTCCCCTACTCCGAAAATCTCATGTTTTACAAGATCACCTTTACTTATATCAGTTGTAGGTTTAAATTCGTCGACCTCGTCTACATCAGACCAGCCAGAAAAAGCGTCTTTTTTCTTTTCGGCGAAGGTATTACAATATATGAGCAATTGTTCAGGTATGTCGTCTATGAACCTCGAAACAGGATTGGAGTTTCTCGATCCGAAATACATTCTGGATTCTGCATGTGAGACGTATACTTGTTTCTTAGCTCTCGTGACGGCAACATAAGCTAGTCTCCTCTCTTCTGCAAGTTCTTGAGGATCATATTTCGAATTCGCATGTGGGAAAAGGTTTTCTTCCATCCCGGCGATAAATACATGTTCAAATTCCAGTCCTTTGGCAGCGTGCACTGTCATAAGCGTGATGTGTTCTTCTTCGTCTTTTGTTGCTTCATAACTGCTCTCAATTAGCGCGATTTCTTCCAAAAACTTTTCTAGACCAGTCATATAGTCAAGCTGGTCGAACTTCTTTGCAAGTGATTTCAACTCTTGGATATTTTCTAATCTCGTTTCACCCTCGGATGTTTGTTGAAGTTCCGCTTTGTAGCCTGTGAACTCGATAACATCTTCAATCAGTTCTGACACGGGTTGTTTACTACTCAAATCTATCAATTTTGCGACAATTCTCGCAAAATCTTGAAGAGATTTCGGAAGTTCGTCAGGAGAAGTCTTTTGAGTGTCTAGTAAGTATTTTAATAAACTTTTACGTTGTTCATTTGCAAGTAATGTGAATTTTTCGATTGTTTTAGCACCTACTCCACGTTTCGGAACGTTAATAATTCTTTGTAGTCCAACTGTGTCATCGGGATTAAACAAAATCCTCAAATAGCCAAGTACGTCTTTAACTTCAGCACGATTATAGAACCTAACCCCTCCAACAATTCTGTAGTTCACATTA
>CALMQQ010000341.1 GCA_937871845.1 uncultured bacterium | reverse complement strand
TCAGAGGCCTCCTCGCGGCTATTTATTGGGTCATATTGCATTGGGATTGGAATTTATCGAGAAAACTGCAAGTGACAAATTAGATGATGAACAACTTATGCTTTTAAAACATATCATTCTTTCTCATCATGGAAGTCTAGAATTTGGTTCTCCTGTATTACCTTCTACCATCGAAGCAGCAATTGTCAGTGAATTGGATAGTTCATCCTCTCAAGTTCGCATTTTTCAAAAAGTAGTACGAAAAAGTAAGAATAGAGATGATAATTTCTCTGATTGGGATAATATTCTTAGAACGAAGGTTTATCAAAGTAAGCAAAACGACGAATTGCGTCTTATCTAAATAGTTTAATTTTTATCAAGCATATTATGTTTACAGACTTAAATAGAGCAGAAATTATTGGAAATATTACTAATGATTTAAACCTCCGAACGACTGGCACTGGTACTTCTGTACTTTCATTTGGTGTTGCTACAAATCGCAGATACAAATCACAAAACAGTGATGAATGGCAGGAAGAAACAAATTTCCATAATGTAGTGGTTTGGGGAAGACAAGCAGGGAACCTTGCCCAAAGAGCAAAAAAAGGAACTAGACTTTATATCTCTGGAAGACTTACTACTAGATCATGGGATGACCAAGAAGGTAAAAAAAACTACAAAACAGAAATTGTTGCTGAGACAATTAGCTTGATAAGTAGATACGAACAAGGTCCTTCAGGTTCTTCTGATTACGAAAAAAGTGCTCCATCAACAAAATCGACATCATCAACCGCAAGTAATGCAGAAGAGATAATCGATCCTGATGACTTACCTTTCTAATGCATTAGAAAGGTAGTAGTTAAGATAAAACTAAAATAATTTCCCCTTGAAAAAGGGGAACTGTAGGAAAATAATAATTAGAAAACAGTCAAAATGCGATACACAAATTTGTTCGGAAAAACAGTCCGTGAGCCTCTCAAAGATATGACACAGGTTTCACACAAACTTTTGTATCAAGCTGGATTTATTCGTGAATCAACAGCTGGGAGATATTATCTGTTACCTCTGGGACAAAGAGTTTTTGACAAGATTGTTCGAATTGTTGAAGAAGAAATGGACAAATCCGGTGCACAGAAAATGTCTGCACCGATTTTGCATCCTATAGAACTATGGGAAGAAACTAATCGTGATAAATCCGGTGGTTATGAACTGATGACAGTACAAGATAGAAGAGGAGCGAGATTCGCATTAGGAGGAACTGCAGAAGAAATGTTTGTAGATGTAGTGAGGAGATTTCAATTAACATACAAAGACATGCCTTTCAATGTCTACCAGATGGGTTACAAATTTCGAGACGAGTTACGTGCTAGAGGCGGTTTGATGCGTGTTAGAGAATTCATTATGAAGGACGCGTATTCATTCCATACAGATGACCAGGACTTCAAAAAAGAGTATGAGAACATGCGTGATACTTACTCCAGGATTTTCACCAGAGTTGGTTTGAGATTTGATATTGTTCCTGCTGATAATGGCTACTTTGGTGGTGAATATTGCCATGAATTTGATGTGGAAAGTGAAGTAGGTGAGAGTAAATATTTTGTTTCTGAAGATGGAAGCTACATTGCACACGAAGATGTTGCTGAATTCAAGTTGGAGGATGTCAATCCAGAAGAAGAGATAAAAGACATGGAAATAGTAGAACAACCTGAATGGGTCAGAACCATGGATGACAATATAAAAAATTACAACTTACCTGCAGAACGATTTCTAAAGAATGTAGTTTATAAGAACAGAGTTGATGGACACATTTACATCGTTACTATTCGTGGTGATTTACAGGTAAATAAAAATAAGCTCGAGAAGTTATTAAATCTAGTGGGTTTGCTAGATGATGCTACTGATGAAGATATCATCTCGATTGGTTCAAAGCCTGGATGGGTACATTCTTGGGGATATGGTGATCATAAAGTAACTTTTGTTGCAGATAATTCACTTAAAACAGTTAAGAACTTCGTTGGTGGCCAAAAAGTGGAGAAAACTGACTCTGTAAATGTTAATTACGGAAGGGATTTCAAACATGAAACTGAAGGTGACGTAGCATTAGCGCAAAGTGGGTTCACTTCTCCAGATGGGAAATCAAAATTAATTGAGAAAAAAGGCATAGAAGTTGGAAATATTTTTCAACTTGGTCAGCATTATTCTAAAAAAATGCGAGACGCAGTTTTTGTCGACTCTGATGGAAAGTCGAAGGAGTTCTTTATGGGATGTTATGGAATTGGACTGGGTAGAACTATGGCTACAATTGTTGAAGTTTCTCACGATAACAAAGGAATCATATGGCCTGATGCTGTTGCCCCATATCAAGTTCATCTTTTGGGGTTAAATTTAGAAGATTCTGAAATCAGGAATAAAGCAGAACAAGCATACAAATATCTAACTGAGAAGGGGGTAGAAGTTCTCTATGATGACAGAGAAGGAATAAACCCAGGTTCGAAATTCGCTGACTCGGATTTGATAGGAATACCATGGAGAGTAGTAGTATCAAAAAGGACAGGAGATGGGGTAGAAATTAAGAAAAGGGGTGAAGAGAAATCAGAAATAATTGAACTTGCAGAATTCCAAGTTTAAGGGTTTGCTTCGAAGGTATCTAGGTCGAATTCTTCAATATTACTATCTCGAAGATCTCTAAATGTGATTAGTCCGTTTGGAAATCTATCTACATCTTCAAAATCTTTCACTTTGAGAATAACATTGTCCACTATAAATAGTTTTATTTCATCGAACCTATAATCATCCCCATTGTATATATTTACATAATAACGCTTATTCATATCGTTATAGTAAATTCCGAAGTATTCAGTTTCGTAACTATCATTATCTTTGATACTGTAGTTTTCTGGAAGGTCGATTTTCCACTCGACTTCTCTAGGTGTTGTATAGGGAACACCAGCTCCAATGCCTAATTGTTGATCATTGTTATTTTTATTTCTGTTTAAGGGGCTATCATCGGAAATGTATAGAATATAAAATACTGAAATAAAAAATAGAACAAAGA
>CALMQQ010000340.1 GCA_937871845.1 uncultured bacterium | reverse complement strand
AGTCTCATAGATGTTCCCTCCCCTTTTATTACTTGATATTTTTCGTTAAAAGGAATGCTATGAATTATTGGGTTTTTTGTTTTTGGATCAATTTCTTCGGAATTAGCGTCTTCAATTTTTAAAACATTTCTGGCGTACTCAACGCAAGCGAGTTGCATTCCGTAACAAAGTCCAAGATAAGGGATTTTGTTTTCCCGCGCATATTTTATTGCCTTTATTTTTCCCTTTGTTCCTCTCTCACCCCACCCTATAGGTACAATTATTCCGTCAACTCCTTGTAATTGATCTAAGAGATTATTTTCTTCTTTATCAGAATTTATGAATTTTAGTTGTACATTCATTTCATTGAAAACACGTGCGTGGTTAATCGCTTCAAGCAGGGCATAATAAGAATCAACCAATGATGAGTCTCCAGTAGCAAAATACTTCCCAACAATTGCAATAGTTGCACTTTTATCAAACTTCTTGAGTAACTTATTTGAGTAATCTTCCCAGAAACTTAAGTCTAGGGATTTCTTCTTTGGTGTTATTCCGAAATAACCAAGCAGTCTCTTGTCTAATTCTTGATTATATAAATGAACTGGTACTTGGTAAACATTTTTTAAATTTTCACACGAAAAGATATCTTTGTGATCCACATAAAATTTTAGTCCGAATTTATATTTTCTTTGCTTATCAACTGGTCTTTCACTTCTAATTACGATGAAGTTAGGGTTAATTCCCATCGACATGAGGGCTTTTAGGCCAAACTGGGCCGGTTTTGTTTTTGGCTCGTCAATATGTGGTGGTACTGGGACATATGTGACATGTACATTTGCTACTTGTTCCGTAAATGACAAGATTCTTGCTGCTTCGTAATATAGTCCGTTATTATTTTCATATTCTCCAACAGTTCCTCCTAGTTCAATTACTACGAAATCCGCTTGAGATTCTTCTGCTGCAAATCTGATTCTCGAAATTATTTCATTTACGACATGTGGAATTGGTTCTACATCCTCTCCGTCGTATTTCATTTTTCTTTCATTGCTGATAACAGTCGAATAAAGTTGTCCCATTGTCATAAAGTTTTTGTGACCGACTTCCTGATTTAAAAAACGCTCATAGTTTCCCAAGTCTATGTCTGCTTCTAATCCGTCATAACATAAAAAAGGATCTCCATGCTCGATTGGATTGATTGTTCCAAAATCTACATTTAAATTATTTTCACACTTTATTGGACATACGGTATATCCATGCGCTTTTAATAATAATGATATAGATGCAGAAGTTACGCCTTTTCCTACGGCACTCATGACACCACCACTCACAAAAATATATTTAGTCTTTTTAGACATTAGAAAAATGATAAAAAAATAAATTTGGGCAGATACAAAAAATCAGTTTATATATAAGTGTGAAGAAGAGCAAGTAAATTTACTGCAAATATTCATCGTCAGTTAACGCAGGTAATATAACTGCAAAGTCCGCTTCTCTTCCGTCCTCTAAAATAGCAATACCTTCAAATAAATAGTATGGTTGAAGGTAATTTGTCCAAGGTTCGGACTCTACCCATTCGTATGGTTCAATATAAATCACTTGCGTCTTCGAGGCATCTATTTCAAATTCCAATACAGCGAGAGGTTCATAATCAGAAAATGGATCAGTATTTATTAATTTTAACCAATATAGTATGCCTTCACCTGCTTGAATCCTCACATAAGCATCTGTAACAGAAAGCATCTTATAGATACCGCTATCACCAATATTTAATTGTGTGTAATCAAAGTTCACCAAATAAGGGACCAAATTTGTAACTTCTCCTCTAACTATCATAGTAGCAGAACCGTTAAGATAATCTGGTTTTCTAATTGTAGCTAACATGTCGGTTTTTGCGACTTCGCCTTCCTCTGGACGATATTTTTCAGAAGTTTTTGATGCCAGAATATTTTGATGTTGTGCAATTCTTACAAATTGAGACGTGGAAGGACTTGGGGCTGATTTAATTTCTGAATTTACTATATTAACATAGTCTATTCTTGATTCTCCTCTGTTAAAGTTATGGTCTCTAAGACCTAATTTGGCTATCACATCTATTCCTGTTTCATCATAGTAGTCATTCGCGCGAACGGTCCCTATAGTTTTTCTGATATCGTCTGGAATTGTCTCTCTTGTTAAATCTGTTTCGTATGACCAAATATCTTTTAACTTATCATAGGTTAAAGTTCTAGAAAGATCATCTGATTGCCAAAGCAGTTCTGTATCCGATACTAATCGCTCTATTGAAGTAAAATTCAATCGATTTGCTACAGATCTACCTTTCGCTGTGTTACCTAGTTTTTCTCTTGGTTTATTGTAGTAATATACATAAACAGTCTCTGGTTTTTCGGGGAGTACTTGTTGGTCAATAATTGAAGTGGTTGGTGATGAATTTGGACTAAGTTGTAGTCGCTTTATATTTGGTCTTGGAATTTTTCCTAGATTTCCATCACGAGCTAAATATGGACCCGTGCTTGTGTTGGTAGTTGCACCAGGTTTCTGAGAATCATCTTCTCCAGTCAGCTCAAAGATGAAACGAAATACGAATGTGGCAATTGCGAATATTAGAAAGATTATCAAACCTTTTCGAGCATGTTTTGTAGCTTTGCTTAATCTTGATGCCATGAAGTAATAAATTTATTAATTCAAATATTATTACATTTATTATATATTAAGATAAACATTAAATCTTCAACAAATAAATTGTGAAAAATTCATCAAAATACTCCCTAAAAAATATCAAGAAGACATGGACAAATATAAAATTACCATACAAAATAATTTTTATTCTATTAATTACGCTTTGTATTGGTTTGTTGGGCTACGTAGGTACTAATATTTATTTCCAAAATGATATGGAGATATTCAAAGCACCAAAAGCAAATTTTAGAAATTCTGTCACTCTCGTCCCCCCTACTCCGTTGCCACCTAAATATAGTGTAATGAACGGTATTCAAGTTGATTATGAAGAATATGATGCGCTTACGCAAAGAAAGCCACTTGCTGTTGTAGTCAATAATCACAAAGATGCGAGACCTCAAAGTGGCTTGTCTTCAGCTGATACGGTAATGGAGGTGCTTGCAGAAGGAGGTATAACTAGATATGTGGCAATGTATCATAACAATTATGATGTGGAAAAAATCGGTCCAATCAGGAGTTTACGATACTATATGATTGATTTTGCAAGTGGTTATGATGATGCAATGATATTGCACCACGGATGGGCAGGATTCGATAATGCTGATTTTGAGGTTTACAATGCAGAAACCGATGCAAGGGGTGCTGTTTCAAGATTTAATATAAAGAATATCCAAACCGAAGCCAGTACATACAGAGATCCCCAGAAAGCCAAAACTTCAGGGTATGTTCATTCTTTATATACAGATTTCACGAGAATAAATTCTGAAATATCCCGATTAGCAAAATCATACAACTGGAATTTAAGTTCTGAAAATTTGAAAGAAATTGCATTCAAGGATGATGCTCCCGAAACTGAGAGAGGACTTTTCTCCTCTGTGGATATTAAATTTATGAGTTTGGGTGGAAGTGATTATGCATCAAAATTTACCTATGATAAGGTTGGCAACGTATACCCAAGATTCGTTGGTGGGCAAGCAGATATCGATCAATTAACTAACAAGCAAATTTCTCCAAAAAATGTTATCATTGAATGGCATGAATACGCCGATGCACGTGATGGACACAGCAGAATTGTCATAAAAATGATTGGCGAGAATAAAGTGACTATTTTAAGGGATGGTCAGATTATAGAAGGTACATGGCGAAAACAGTCTCGATTGGATAGGACACAATATTTCGATTCTGCAGGAAATGAAATACCTTTAAATCGGGGTCAAATATGGATTGTTAATGCAGTAAAAGTACAAGACAGGCTAATAAGTACAGTAACTATTCAATAATATTAACTTAATAAGTCGTATAAAAATGAATAATAAATATGTGAGGATTTTCTTCTTGTTAGCAATTTCCCTTGTACTGCTTACGGGTTGTAAAAAAGACGATTCATCATCTCAAAATGGTGATGGTAATAATAATCAAGATCAGGTTACTTTGATTTGGTGGAACATGTTTGATAGTGAACAAAGTGTAAAGCCATTAATTGATGCATACACATCAGAGAATCCAAACGTGGTTATTCAATATCGTCAACAAGGAGTTACAGGTGGGGTAACTAGTTATCTTAACCTACTGGATAATGCACTAACCGATACCGAAGAAATTAACGACCCTGATATTTACACAATAGAAAATACCTGGGTAGGAAAATACAAGGAATATATTTCACCTGCTCCTGCTGATGTTATAGGGCAAGATTACTATGATGACTTCTACCCTATTGTGAAGGATGATTTCTATGATGAGAATGCACTAGGTATTCCAATGTATGTGGATGCACTTGCGGTGATTTATAATAAAGATAAACTTATCGAAGGTGGATACACTGTTCCAGATAATGATTGGAGTGAATTCAAGAATCAAGCAATAAATCTTACTCAAAGAGATCCCAATAGTAAGATTGTATCTGCAGGTTTTGCAGCTTCTACTGGAACAAATGTACAATTTAATTTCGATATTCTGAGTTTATTAATGTTGCAAAATGGTGCGGATTTGAATTCTGCTTCGGTAATTGAATCTTTTTCTACTAACTCAGACGTTATAGGTACATTCGATTTTTATGAAGATTTCTCTGGACCTAATGGATCTTGGGATGATGAACAGAAATTAGATATCGCTTCATTTCTTGAAGGAAGATTAGCCATGTTCATAGCTCCAAGTTGGAGATTGAATGACATTCTTATTTATAATGAAAAATACAACTTAGGATTAGATATTGGTATTGCTGCTGTTCCACAATTAACAGGAACTGACAATATCTCTTGGGGTACATACTGGGGCCAAACTGTCTCAAAAGCTTCTCCAAATTCTAATGAAGCATGGAAGTTCTTAAGATACATTACACAAGCAGACCAATTAAGACTACTCGATGATACTGTCAAACAAAATGGTCGTAAAGTTGGAGTATTTTACCCAAGGCTAAGTATGTCTTCTGAAATTTCAGATGATCCGAATCTAAGAGTATATTCACAGGCTATGCCTTTTGCTAAATCATGGTATATGAATGATGGATATCTCATAGAGAACGATTTTAATAACTATTTTAAAGAACAAGGTGGTGATTTAGGAAGTTTGGAAAGCACAATTAATTCTACTATTAATTAAATTTAATGAGCAGACAAATTAAAAGCATACTTATAACTATTATAGTCGTTTTGTTCAGTTCACAAATTGTAACTGCACAATCGACTGATGAAGTAGTATTACAAAAGCCTTCCGAAGGTTCAACAATAAGCAATACTTATGAAATTGAGTGGAAGATTGTCGATGCTGATATTCAGGATCCTGCTTATTTTATAGATGTATTTAATCTTGCTTGCTCACAAAATGGTGGAAACCTAGGGAGAATTACCAATTCTGGAGCTGAAGTCGAAAATAATATTTACACTTATTCTTGGGATACGTCTTCCGGGGATCTAGGAAATTCACTACAAAACGGAGGAAATTATTGTATGAGAGTATGTGGTATTCTGGCTGATGGAGGTAGTGTATACAGTAAATGTGATAAAAAATCTTTTACATTTAGTTCAGAAACTACTGGGACGAACAAACCACCGCAGATTACACCTTCCAAAGATGGATTTAACGTAACGCTTAATGAAATCTTTAGTTATAAAGTACAGGCTAGCGATCCAGATGGTGATGAGCTTAAGTATTCATTCCTAAATGCACCTGACTTTTTGACGATTGATTCAAAAACAGGACAAATTTCCGGTAAACCAACGGAAGTTGGAGATATACGATTTATTGTAAAAGTAGATGATTCCAAAGGAGGAATTAGCACAGAAGAATTTATATTAAATATCCAATTAACAAGCGCCGAAAAAGAAGTCGTTTTTGAATTTCCAAAGTCCGGTTCAACAGTTACCCCAGAAAATAATACAATCAAATGGAAGGTAAAATCAGGTTTAACTGTTAAGTCGATAACACTTAGTTATTCGTCTGATAAGGAAGAATGGACGGAGATTACAAAACAGGATAGAGATTTAGGACAATATACATGGAATATTAGTGACATTGAAGATGGAGAGTATTTCATTCAATTTTTACTTGTTGATTCGAATAATAAGCTATATGAAATTTTCAGTGATGGGTTTTTTGTTTCTGCGCAAGGTACAGTATCGGAAACAGAAATAACTAACCTAACACCAGAAGAGGGATCTACTGTAAATATCAATCGTCCTGTTATTAGTGCAGAATTCAAGACACCAGATGGAGTTACTATAGATACTGAAAATGTTAATTTCACATTGAATGAAAGAATTGATCTTACACTTTGTGAAATTACTGCTAATTCAATTAATTGTGAAATTGTTAGTGAGTTAAGTAATGATACGTACACTGCATTTATTGAAATTACTGATTCAGAAGGTGCTACCCTAGTCAAGGAATGGAAGTTTAGTGTTGACACCAATGGTGAGACTTCAGAGGAATCAGAAGATTCTGGAGGCCTTTCTGGAGATTCAATGCAGTTGATTCTCATTATCTTCGCTGTTGGTTTTCTTCTGATTGCTATACCTTGGAGTATATATTTGATAGTTAAGAAACGAAGAAATAAAGCAACAGAAACCACTAAATTGCCAGATAATAC
>CALMQQ010000339.1 GCA_937871845.1 uncultured bacterium | reverse complement strand
ATGAGCTCCTAAAACAATTAATTCTGTAGGAGTGTCAGGAAAAGTATAACCAAGAATAATTACAGGTGTATTAATGATTTGAACTTCAGCACCATTACCATTTGTTTGTAGTATTCGTGCACGAACTTCATGACCTTCTAGAGAAAGGTGATGATGGTGTGAGGTATGATTAGTTGAACTATCAAAAGGTAATACCGGTCCATTAACATTTTCATATTGCGTCATAATAACTATTTTAAAAAACAAAAAAACCGCCTTTCGGCGGGATAAATAATTTTCATTCATATCATCCTACGCCGAGTTAACGGTTGGTAAAGAGGATGATAATAAATGAACTGTTGTAATACATTTCTATAGTTTTAACAAAAACTTTTCGAATTTTAACATGATACTTTTCATCTGACAACAATATCTTATATTTTTTTAGTCCAGTTTGTTAGATATTAATCTATAAAGCTGGAATCCGAATACTGCGCCTAGTAAATCAATAAACACATAAACCACTGAAGAGACTCCCAAACCTAACATGACCGCTGGGTTTAGAAATGCTCCGGCTCCAAATAAAGAAGCTATTGCTAAACCAACTAACAATGAACCACCGATCACTACTCCGTATAATTCATCATCAACTGCTTTATGTACTACAGCGGAAATTCCAAAAGTGAAAATCAACATTCCAAGGAACTCACCAAATAATGCTGAATTTTCAGTTGAAAATCTGATTGGAGACGTTAAATCTAGGAAATTTGATAAATAGAATGCTGACGCACCTCCAAGTAATTGAGCCATTAGATATGCAAGTGCTTGTTTGGCTTTAATTTTCTTCAGTGAGAAAATTCCAAGAGTAACACCTGGATTTAAGTGGGAACCAGATATACTACCAATGGTATAAACGAATATCAGCAAAGTAAGCGCTGCCAACACAGCTGTTGAGACAGTGAAGTCACCTGCAACTGATACAATAACAACGATTGACAGAATAAAAGTCCCAAAGAATTCTGCAAAATACTTTTTTAAGTTTTGTGTATCTATTTCCATGATAAATT
This sequence comes from uncultured bacterium, assembly GCA_937871845.1. GTDB lineage: Bacteria > Patescibacteriota > Dojkabacteria > B142 > OLB20 > JAJTYI01. Next base: position 3,992 of record CALMQQ010000339.1, on the reverse strand, counting down.
TTGTAAAAAATAAAATTAATTTTGTAGAATTTTTTCAATTAACTTAACTGAAAGTCTTACACATGGGTCAAATGTATTCAAGTATAGAAACTCGTCTTTTGTATGTTCCCCTCCTCCAGGCGGTCCAAGATAATCAAGACATGAGATTTCAGGATTAAATGAAGTAAGTCTGTTCATATCAGATGCACCACCTTTATGTACCGAGTCAATTTCTAAACCTATTTCCTTGCCTACTTGGCGTGCAAGTTTAAAAAGTTTTAAATTATTTTCTGTCTCCTCTACTGGGAAACCGTTAACTTTATTGGTTGTTTCTAGTTTGATAACTTTATCCTTGGGAGTTATTGCCTCGATAGCAGATTTTACACGGTTATACTCTTCAATACTGTCTAATCTTGCATCGAGAAAAATCTCAGCTTCGGGTGCTAGGACATTAAGCGCTTGCCCTCCATTAAATTTACCAATGTTAATTGTAGTGCCTTTTTTGTAATCAGATAGTCTTAAAATATCTTGAGATTGAGATAATAGTTCATGTATTGCACTATGTCTCATACTTTCTTTATTTAATACTCCTGAGTGTCCACCAGGTCCATTGGCTTTTATTGAATATCCTAAAATTCCCTTTCTCTTTGTAACAAGTAATTTTTCATTTATATTTGGCTTAACGTCCAAACTCCCCTCCCCTTCGTAAACAAGCAAGTTTTCAATATCTTGGGCAATTTCTTCAAAATCAGGATAATGAGAGGTCAAGAAGTGTTCTTCCTCGCTCGTGTTTTTGAATTGGTTTTTCTTATGGAGCTCCTTGACTGCCTCTAATATAACAAGCACCCCAGCTTTCATATCCGCGGTTCCTGGTCCGAAAAGTTTGTCATCAGTTAGCTTAATTGTAAAGTCAGAAATATCTGGATAAACAATATCTATGTGTCCGGTGAGTGTAATTGATTCTAGTTTTGAATCCCATTTCTTTGCTTTCCCCATCAAAATTGGGGCTAAATCTTTGTTGGTGGATTCGAATGATACCCAATTTATTGGGATATCCTTTAAATATTCTTTAACAAATTGTTGTGCTCGGATTACCTCGGATCTTTTAAATGCGAACGAATCTATTCTTATAAATTCAATTAATTTATCTATGACTTCTTTTTTCATTAATCACAATTAATTAATTGATTTTACAAGAAATCATTAAATATGCCTATACATTTGATAAATAACATAATTGTAGGATGTTCTATACATTGCTAAAATCCTGCTATAATAGTCTATCTTTGATTCTGAACAATATGAAATATAGATCTAAATTGACCCCAAAGAAGCGTACTCGCAAGGTAAATCCAGCGAGGATTAAAACTTACTCTGGCCAAAATTGGCTCAAACAATCGAAGGCAGGAAGTAAGAAATCTAAAAAGAAAAAAAGAATTACTAGCAAACGTGTAAAAAAGATCTTATATATTCTTCTACTTACTTTTGTTGTATTTTGCTTTGTTGGATTGATTGCAGTTCTTACCTATGTGCAGTCTTTAACTGAAGATTTGCCAAGTCCAGACAAGCCTTTTGGTCCGAAAAACTCTGCTAGTGAAATTTACGATAGAAATGGAAAGTTATTATATAGAGTGTTTGCAGATCAGAATGCAGATCCAGTGAAAATCGAGGAAGTTCCCGAACTATTGAAATGGTCTTTCCTTGCTGCTGAAGATATAGATTTCTATGAACATCCAGGAGTAGATATACCCGGTGTTATCAGATGTGGATTAAGGTATGCTACCGACGGAAATGAAACTTGTGGGGCTAGTACTGTTACACAACAGCTTATCAAACAGACAGCACTTACAAACGAAAGAAAAATAGAAAGAAAAGTTAAAGAAATTATTCTTGCACTTCAAATTGAACAAGATAGAGATAAAGACGAAATCTTGGAGATGTATCTTACAATTGCACCTGAAGGAAGTAATGTTTATGGTGTTACTTCTGCTTCAAAATTTTATTTTGATAAAGAGTTGAAGGATTTGAATTTGGCAGAGATGGCTATCATAGCAGCAATCCCTCAAGATCCAACTAGGCTCTCCCCTACCAAATCAGCAAACCCAGAGGAAGCCAAAGTAAAAGTCAAAGCTAGACAGGAATATGTTCTGAACCAACTTGAGAAATATATGGATAAGATTAATAAAGAAATCAAAGAATCAACTGGACAAGAAAATGCTTTAACAAAAGAGATGATTGATGAAGCTAGAGGTTTTGAGTTGGCATACAAAGAGCCGAAATTCGAAATTAATGCCCCTCACTTTGTGTTTTTTGCTCAGAAACTGCTACAAAACAGACCATATAATAATGGAGAACCATTTACTTTGAATGAACTTGAAACCCAGGGATTACGTATCTACACCACACTTGACTCTGACTATCAGCAAATTGCCGAAGAACAAGTTAAAGTTGGTGTTGATACTTATGGAAAGCAATTTGGTGCCTCAAATGCTTCATTAGTCTCCTTAAATCCAAAAAATGGGGAGATTTTGGCTATGGTAGGCTCATATGACTATTTTGGAACCGAATCCCCTGAAGGTTGTACTGTAGGGTTAGATTGTAAATTTGAACCAAAAGTAAATATTTCCGATACTTTACAATCATATGGTTCTTCTATGAAGAGTATGGTCTACTATAAAGCAATAATGGACAAGGTCATATTCCCTGGATCAGTATTACCTGACATTCCTATTCAAATAGGCAATTACAAACCAAAAAACTATGAAGGTGGATTTATAGGTCTAAATACTGCAAGGCATCATCTTGTTGAATCACGTAATATTCCTGCGATAGAGTTAATCCAAGCGGTTGGAGTTGAGAACTTCATTTTGGAGATGCAAAAATGGGGCTATACTACGTTCACAAACCCCGAAGGTTATGGACCTGCTGTTTCTGTCGGCGGTGCAGACATAAAACTTATTGAGCATGCTCAGGCCTATGGCGTTCTTGCCAATGCTGGTAACTTCACTCCATATGAAGCAATATTGAAAATCGAAGATAAATCTGGAGAAATCCTATACGAGCATAAAGCAGAACCAACGTTAGTTGCAGATCCTAGAGGTGTTTATCTTGTAAATCACATGCTTAATGGTAAAAACAAAGGTCCAGGTGTTAGTTGGGATGGTCGTGATATTGCTGGTAAAACAGGAACATCGGAAGGACAAAGAGAAACATTATTCGCAACGTATACACCAGAAATTGTGGCTGTTGGGTGGTTAGGTAATAACAATAACGAAGGGATGCGTTATGGAGCATCGGGTTTGACTTCTGCTAAACCATGGGTGTCCGAATTCGTAAAAAGAATTGGAGATTCAATTCCAAAAACTGAATTTCCCCGCCCCGAAGGTATTGAGTTCAGTAATGCCAGTTGTAAAATTAATGACAAATTCGGATGCGAAAATTACAAAGGTGATTTAGCTATTACTGGTTTCAAAGTTCCTCCTTACGTGGAATTTCAAGAGGTTGTAGTGTGTACAGATCAGATGGATAGATTGGCTAGAGAAATTGATATCAAAGTAGGACAATCCACCAAATTGAATGCAGCTAAATATACTATGCCTGTCAAAGATTTACAGGGATTTTTAGACAATTTCTTGAAAGGAAGTGATAAGTTATTTACTATTCCAACTGAATATTGCACGATCAATAGAAATCCTAGTGGTACATCAGAACCATGGGCAAATATATCATCCCCTACTTCGGGTGCAGTATTATCGAAAGAGCTTGTAATTGCTTATGAAGCATTCTCACCTGACAGTGAAGTTGATAGAGTTGAATTCTATTTGGATAGTACTCTTCTAGGGAAGTCGTCAAACGCATCTGGAAGTGCAGATTTCGATATAAGCGGTCAAGCACCTGGAAGTCGAACTTTGAGACTAGTGGTTTTTGATAAAGCTGGAAAAAATGGTACCTCGAGTATACCTGTTGAGATTAGAGGAGACTTGAAAATCACCTCTCCATCAAACAATTCCGAA
>CALMQQ010000338.1 GCA_937871845.1 uncultured bacterium | reverse complement strand
ACCTTTTCCTAATAATCGTTGCCCATTGAGTTGGAAAAGATAACCTTCTACTTCAATTGAGACTTTTACTGATTCGACCCTAGCCTCTTTCATTTGAGTAGCAAGAGTTCTCTGCCATATAAGTCTATATAATCGTTGATGTTTTTCATCGAACTTTATGCTTTCTGCTAATACATTCACATCTGAAGGCCTTATCGCCTCATGAGCCTCTTGACTAAGTTTAGATTTTGTTTTAAATGTTCTAGCATTTTCGGACAAATTAGCCTGCCCAAACTTTTTCTCCACAAATGTCCGAATTTGTTTGACTGCTTGGTCCGCAATATTTAATGAGTCAGTCCTCATATAAGTAATCAGCCCAGCTTCATATAAATCTTGCGCTAACTTCATCGTTTGCTTGGCACTAAAACCTAGTTTGTTTGCAGAAGTCTGCTGTAATGTACTAGTAATAAATGGAGGTTTCGGGTTTCTTAATGATTCTTGTCTACTAATATCTTTGATCACCCAATCTGAGTCAATTATATCCTCCATGACCTTCTTGCTTGTTTTCTGCTCCTTTAAATCTGGATTACTACCGTTCACTTTCACCAATCTGAAAAGCAGATTGTTAGAGTCAGTAGGATTAAAAGCAATCTCAGATTCTTTTGTAAAAATATTGATGTTTTTCTTTTCTGATCTTCTATCCTGTCCTAGTAACGCAGATAAATTCCAATATTCCTCAGGGACAAACTTGTTTCGTTCTTCCTCCCTATCGACGATTAGTCTAAGCGCCACAGACTGCACCCTACCTGCTGAGAGTCCATACCTAATTTTCTGCCATAAAAGTGGAGAAAGCTTGTAACCAACCAATCGATCCAGAACTCTTCTTGCTTGTTGTGCATTTACTAGTGCGATATTGATATCATGTTTATTCTCCAAGGCATTTAGCAGTGCATCCTTGGTGATTTCTGTAAAAGTAATCCTGTGAAGAGGCTTCGCATTACGTTTAGGTTTGCCTGATTTATCGATTAATCCAAGTTTCTGAGCTACATGCCATCCTATTGCTTCTCCCTCACGGTCGCTATCAACAGCTATTAAAATAGTATCAGAACCCTTAGCAGCGTTCTTCAAAGCTGTTAGAGATTTCTGATTTGTGACTACATAGTCAGGTTCGAAATTATTTTCAACATCGATACCAATATTTGATTTAGGGAGATCAACAATGTGTCCTTTTGAGGCTAACACCTTGTAATCACGACCTAAATATTTTTCAATAGTCTTTGCCTTAGCAGGCGATTCAACAATTACTAAATTCATAAAAATTTTTTAAAGCAATTTTATATTATACTTACCATCAGTATTTAAGCAAATTTGGCCTTTTAATTCTAACTGTAGAATCTCGTTTTTTGTGTCGTTAATATCCATATCAAGCAATTCACTAATTTGTTCAATATCCAGTTGTTCGACCCTTAATAAATTTATAATTTTATTTGAGTCCATACCTTTATACATTTTCAATTGTCCGGGGATTATATCATCAACTCCGGAAAAAAGTTGTGCTTTTAAGTCTTTTATCAATTTATTTGTACCTAAAGAATAAACGGAGTCAATGTTTCCGGGGATAGCATACACTTCCCTATTATATTCAAATGCTAGATTTGCAGTTATGAGTGAACCACTTTTCCTAGGTGCTTCTATAACAACTGTCTTAGGAGACAATCCGGCAATTATTCTATTTCTTTTAGCGTATACACTTTTATTCCAGATGAAATTGTTTAAACATTCGGTGATTACTAACCCGTCTTCGGCAATTTGATTAAATAACTTCCTATTTGACATCGGCATAGGTTTATCAAGAGAAGATGGAATTACAGCAATTGTTTTAAGTTTATTTGCTAAAGAGTAACTATGAACTAGTGTGTCTATTCCAAGTGCCATACTTTCCTAAACCCTCAACAATATTCTTAGTCACTCTTTCTCCATAACTGCTGTGTTTTCTGGTTCCAACAATGCTAATCAAGTTTTGTTCGTTACATAGCGAAATATCACCTTTATAAAAAAGAGTTATTGGAGGATAAGGAGTTTCGGTAAGTAATCTTGGATAATTCCCTTCTCCGTAAACAACGAAATTGTCATTTGGAATATCATCTAATTTATCTGATTCTACGCCTTGTTGAAGCTTACCATGCGTTATTTTTGGATTGTATTCAAAGAAATTCTCTATCGTTTCAAACTTTTCTAAAATTTCCAAAAAATTGGCAAACTTGAAGCCATTCAATTGCGAAAATTTCAATCTAGCATATTTTTCTGATATCTCCATTTAACACCATAACTAATCTATGATTATGGATTACGAAGATGAAAAATCTCTGGAGAAACTAGATTTTTTCGCAATTTGGAGAAAAATCAGTTTGTACACAATTTACGAATTTTTTAATAATTGGGACGGTTTGATATCCTCTTCCAGCCCATTGTTGGATTACGACAAAACAATTATCACTACCTTGATGATTGAAACAGCCCATTATCCAGGAGTGTGCTCCTGAATAAACCTTACCATTAATCACTTCCGAAGCATCAGCCGATCCTGTTTTAATAATTATATCTGCATTCAAGTCTCTCAGTATACTACCACTCCCCTCTTTTGCTGCGGATTTCATTCCTTCTTTTATTATATCTAGATTAGTTTCAGAAACGCTTACTTTCCTTATAACTTCTTTCTGTGACTCTAATACAATCTCATTTTCTTGACTCACTACTTTATCAAGCACATGTGGTTTTAATACTTCACCTCCGTTATTTATCGCGGAAGCTACTACAACCATCTGTATTGGAGTGACTGTAAGTAACCCTTGTCCAATCATACTGTTACAGTCATCTCCTAAATACCAGTTTTCATTAAATAATTTCTTTTTCAATTCAGGAGATGGAAGCGAGCCAACCTGTTCTCCATATAAATCTATTCCTGTTTTACTCCCAAGACCATAATCCTCAGCATATTTAAGTGTTGTATATATTCCATCAGCATCCCTATTTAAGCTCATTGCAACCTTACAAAAGAATAGATTACTAGATTGACTCAGGGCTTGAACTACATTGAGGTTTCCC
>CALMQQ010000337.1 GCA_937871845.1 uncultured bacterium | reverse complement strand
CTCAAATAGAAAAGGCTCATAGATAAATCTCCCTGCATCGCGGAATTTATCCAAAGCAGGGAGAAGATAAGTTTCTACTTCATTCTCAAGTTCAACCTTGTCTTGAGTTGATAAACCCTCTTTTTTTAGGACTTGCCTTACCCTATCGAGCAACTGCTCTCCTCTTACGACTGACTCTTGTTTCGAATTAGACATGATTTACTATTACTAATGGTAGAATTCTACTATAATAAACTGCTAAATTAAACTTCCATGGAGAAACAACCTCTTGTAGCGATAATAATCGTGACCTGGAACAATCAGGATGAAATACGCGATTGTCTAGACTCCATAAAGAGATCCAACTACGAGCACCACAAAGTTGTTATTGTCGATAATGCTTCAAAAGACTCCACTACGGAAATAATAGATCAAGAATATTCCGAATTCGACTTAATCAAGAATGAAAAGAACTCACATTTCACTGGCGGGAACAATATCGGCTTTAAGTATGCAATTGAGAAATATAATCCTGATTTTTTGATGAAATTAAATCCTGATACGATTATTGATGCTGATGTGATTCATAAATTAGTCCAAATTTCTCAGAAAGACCATCTAGTTGGTGCAGTCGGACCAAAAATAAAGTTCAAAGGCGGCAAAAACGACGGTAAAATTAATTCAGCCAGCCTCTTCTATGATAATTTCCACTCTGCTTATGATCTCGGATTTGGGGAAGTCGACCAAGGTCAATTTAATGAGACGAAAGAAGTTTTTGCGGTGACTGGTACTTGTATTTTATTTCGAACAGAAGTGATTAAAAAAACTGGTGGATTCTGGGAAATATTAAAAATGTACACAGACGAAGTTGAATTATTGATAAGGGTTCACAAACTAGGCTGGAAAGTTATCTATACTGGAGAAGTGACTGTCTGGCATAAATATATGAAGTCCACTAACCAAGAACATGAGACAAATTATGATAAACTGAAGATGAGAAATTGGTTACTCATCGCTTTAAGACACTACAGTATACGTGATAGACTCAGAATGATTCGAGATTATCTTAAATTTATTTTTTAATATTTTTCAATGAAGCCATCACAAGTTACTGAAGAATGGTTGAAGAAACAAAAGTTCACCATCGAGAAAGGAATCACTATCGAAGGAGTATTTATGAAAGAATTGAAAGCCCATGTTGATGATAGAGGAGATGTTATCGAACTTTGGAGTACTGCATGGCCAGAATATAAAGATGGGACTGTTATCAATACAACCCACAGCTATCAAAGTGCTACTGACCCTGGAGTTGTGAAATGTTGGCATTTACACGAAATTCATACTGACCAGTTCACCGTAACTAGAGGTAAACTACAAGTTTCATTGGTGGATATTAGAGAAGGCTCCCCTACTTTCGGCAAAGCTAATTATATTATCATGGGGGAAGGAATTCCTAGGTTTTTGAAAATTCCAGCAGGAATTATGCATGGATGGAAAGCACTTGGAGACAAAGAGAGCATCGTGGTGAATTATCAATCCCACCCATATGACGCAAACGACGAATACAAATACACTTGGGACTGCGTTTTACCTGAGATTTGGGGACCACACAATGGCTAATCGAAAAGTCGAAGTATTTAAGTTCAATAATATCGGCGACAGCAAAGGTCCAGTAATCAATCTTGATTTCAGTGGGAAAGATATTGTCGAAATGCCTGTGTTCTATAGAGAATCGGAATCCAACCCCGAAGGTCACTTTCATAAAGGTACTGATGAATCATTCGATCCACAATATGTTTATGTTTTGAAAGGTAAAATGGAATTTACCTGTATTTACCCCGAAGGTCGAACTGAAGTTCTACTTGTTGATGAATTACATGGAATCATACTCCCAAAGTTGGTTTACCACAGATATAAAACATTAGAATACACGATATTTTGTGAGCCCAGACTTGAGAAGTACGACATTAACAATAACGACAAAATCATCTGCTCAGCAGAGGATTATCCAAAGATAATTTCTGAAATATTAAAAAATGAAGAGTAAAGAAGTACTAGTAATTGGAAGCCATGGATTACTTGGCTCGACGTTAGTAAAACTTTTGAAAGAAAAAGGTTACAAGGTTTCCACTTCCGATATCAGCGATGAAGATGGAATTGATATCACAAAACCAGATTCTGTTGAAAAGCAGTTTAGTAAGGTCAAGCCAGATTTTGTTGTAAACTGTGCAGCATATACAAATGTAGAGGCCTGTGAAGATCCGGACCAATACAAAATTGCGTATGCAGTTAATGCGGAAGGACCTAAAAATCTAGCTGTTGCATCTATCAACCATAATGTAAATCTAATACATATATCCACAGATTATGTTTTTGGTGACAATGATAAAAATGGCTACGATGAGTCTTATAGCACATTTAATCCTTTGAACAAATATGGTGAAACCAAACGCGCTGGTGAATATAATTTAGAGAAATTAAGAGGTTGTATGGAAGGCTCGTATTATTACAACCAAGGTCCTTTGTTTTATGTGGTTAGAACTTCTGCCCTTTTCGGTGAAGGTGCAACCAACTTCATTGCAAAGATTCTGCAATTTGCAAAAGAGAAAGAGTTTCTAGAGGTGGTCACGGATGAGGTTGTAAGTCCCACTTACGTGAAAGATTTATCAGAGGGAATTATTTATATAATCGAGAACGAGCCAAAAGGTGGGATTTACCACTACTCTGGCGAAGGTTCTTGCAGTAGAAATGAATTTGCAAAAGAGATTCTCAGATTATCTGGTATTGATACCCCAGTGAAACCGACTACTCTAGATAAGTTTAATAGGAAAGCAAAGATTCCAAGTTTATGAATTCAGAATTCAGAGTTTAGCATCGAAACCAGGAAAACCCCTCACTGCTGTCTCTCCGCGGCCTGACCGCGGAGTCCCGTATACTTTCTCAATCGCACTTGTAGGGAAAACGGGTTCCCGTGGTCAAGCCACGGGAAGACCTTGAGGTTGGGATGATTGTTAATGAACGGAATGACCTCGGTGATCGTTCTCTTGGGAATACCCCACTCGGCGTCTCTCCGCGGTTACCTGCCCTGCCGAAAAGGAGGGATCGCATAGTCTTGCATATCTTCCCAGACGCACTTGTTAGTAAAACGGGATTCCGTGCTTAAAGCACGGAATGACCTTGAAAATGGATTTCAAAGGAATACCCCACTCGGCGTCTCTCCGCGGTTTAACCGCGGAGTCCCGTATACTCTCCCGAACGTACCAATATGAATAACGGGATTCCGCGGTCAAACCGCGGAATGACCTCGAGGTTGGGATTTCCTGTTAGAACACAAAATGACACGAGCATGGTTTTCCCTGTATAATAATCCCAAATATATTTCATCTACTCTCGAATTATGAACATACTAATCACTGGCGGGGCGGGTTTTATCGGCTCGAACTTTACGAAATACTGGGCTGATAAATATTCTGATGATAATATCGTTGTTTACGATAAGCTCACTTACGCAGGCAATAAAGAAAACCTAAAAGAGCTTTTCGACAATCCAAAGTTCAGCTTTGTTGAAGGTGATATTGTTGATGGAGAATTGTTTGAGAAAACTATTGTTGATCACGAGGTAAATACAATTGTACATTTCGCTGCAGAAACACATGTTGATCGAAGTATCGAGGGACCAGAAGCATTTGTACACACAAATATCATGGGAACTTTTAGAATTCTTGAGGTTTTGAGAAAACACCCCGAGATAAGATTACACCATATTTCTACTGATGAAGTTTTTGGAGAATTACCACTTGATGAGCCTGAGGCAAAATTTAGTGAAACTACACCTTACGATCCCCGAAGTCCCTACTCTGCCTCAAAAGCAGCTTCAGATCATCTCGTGAGAGCGTATGTGAATACTTATAAAATCAAAGCAACAATTTCAAATTGTTCAAACAACTACGGACCATATTGTTTCCCTGAAAAATTGATACCGCTTACAATCACTCGAGCTATAAACGATCAGGAAATTCCAGTTTATGGTGATGGCATGCAAGTCAGAGACTGGATTCATGTTGATGATCACTGCCTTGGGGTCGACCTTATTCTCGAAAAAGGCAAACTCGGAGAAACATATATTTTAGGTGGTCATGGGGAAAAGCCGAACATTTATATTGTGAAAGAGATTTTAAAACTACTTGAGAAACCAGAATCATTGATTGTCCATGTAGGAGATCGTAAGGGTCATGACAAAAGATATGCCATGGACTTCACAAAAGCTAAAAACGAGCTGGGTTTTGAACCACAGAAACCATTAGAAAAACGATTAGAGGAAACTGTGCAATGGTACGTAGATAACCAAGAATGGTGGGCACCACTTAAAGCAGAAGGTGATAGAATTGCCGAAAGCTATCTAAAAAATAGAATCTAAATCCATCGATCTCGCTCCTCGACGTACTATGATGTAAGCGAGGACCGATGAATCTTGATTTATCAGGCTAGCATTTCCCTATGCAAATCGTCCCATAATCAGACGTTAAATTTAAAACACCAGCGGATTCATCTACTTTCAGCAAAGTTGTATTTCCAACCTCTCGTATCGACAAACCATTTTTAGCACCAGGTCCATCACCACCCATTCGAATTGTAGCCTGGTCTCCACTCCACCCGATTCCAACACCTGCTAAATTGTTATTATTAGTGCTAATCGATGCACCTCCTCTAGTAGCAATGTCTCCATTTACATCCAACTTTGCAGTAGGATAGTAGTTGTCAATCCCGACCCTTGTCCCAGTAAAACTCAATGCATCATCTCCCACAAGTATCAATCTTGCATCATAATCCGAACTTGTGTCATTGCTAAAATCAAGGTATGGAGTGCCTCTGTCACCTAGTTCGATAGAACCACC
>CALMQQ010000336.1 GCA_937871845.1 uncultured bacterium | reverse complement strand
CAGAATTGTTTATGTCTATTGACAACTTTAAATCCAGAATGGATGAGTTTATTAATCGTGTCAAGAATGCAAAAACGAAAGATGGGGAGAAAGTCCGTCTACCGGGTATGCATACATTAGCACAGAGAGACGAAAACCTTATTGATGACGAGATTGAAATTGAAGATGAAATATTAAACGAATTTTACACTTATTTATAATGGGTAAAATCCCAAAAGAAGCAAAAAAAGTGTTTTCTGGGGAAGTTTTTGACGTCTACCAATGGGAACAGGAGATGTTTGACGGCAGTTTCAAGACTTTCGAGATGATTGACAGACCTGATACTGTAGAAGTCATACCTATTGACGAAAATGGGAATTTGATAATCTCCAGAGAACAACAACCCGGGGGTGAGCCCAAAGTCGGTCTCATAGGAGGAAGAGTTGACCCAGGAGAGACACCACTTGAGGCAATTAAACGAGAACTACTTGAAGAATCAGGATATACTGCCGAAGACTTTACCCTATGGTACAAAGAATCCCCCTTCGAGAAAATACAATGGGATATTTATGTCTACATTGCCAAAGGTGTAAAAAAAGTTAGTGATCAAAAATTAGAGGTTGGTGAAAAAATTGAACTCATGTACGTTTCTTTTGATGACTTTATTAACACATATGTTATGGAAGATACTTTTAGGGACGTGGAGTGTAAGTTTGAAGTAATGCAAGCCAAAAGTGACCCCGAAAAATTTATTAAACTCAAAACCCTCTTCCTAAATTAATTTTTCTCTTTACTATCAATAGTCAATTTTGATAAAGTCGGATTTGCTTACTAAATATTGGTATTGAAAATGGAAGAACAGGGAATCCCATTCATAGATAAAAATGATGCCGCAAAGCTGTTTCTCAGACCATTATTTCTACTAGCCTCAGTACTAAGCAGCCCAGAATATGATTATCAACAACTAGAAATTAGAAGACATGATTTAATTACCGACGTATCGGAGCCACACAAAATGGTATTTATGTCTGACCTCCACATAAGGAATGGTAAATATTCAGGACCAGAAGCCCTAGAATTTATTTTTGGAAAAATTGTTCAAGAATTAACAGGTGTTCAGAACTCCGGGCTTCTTATAGGTGGTGATTATATAAATAAAATATTTACACCTGTGGACTTCGGAAGTTCAGTCCCAATATTTCCAAAATTATTAGAATTACTTAGTAGAATATCGAATCTAGGTATTCCAATCATATCCGTAGAAGGGAATCACGACCTCGAACATCCTTATTGGAATTCACAATATAAACCAAGACTACAGGATCTAGGTGTGAAATTTCTGACACCGTTTGAAACATCATATATTGGGGAGATACCAATAATAGGAATCCCAGACTACACTCAGCCCCAATATCAAACCTGGCACAAGTTATCATTACCATTCATGAGAAGTTTGATTCCTCAGGACGCTAAGCAACTTGTTTTTGTTGCCCATCATCCTGACTCGATTGTTCATCTTTCACAAATGATTCCGCCTGATATTCAGTCATTAATATTAACAGGACATTCTCACTTATCAGGTTATGATATGGACTACAACTGGATCGCTAATAAATTAGGTCGAATCGCATTGTTTGGCGCGAAAATTAAGAATGTCGAATTTGTAAAATCGTCTTTAAGTCTCAGAGGAAACAAAACAGTTATTAACTCATCCGGCTTAGGTGCTCATCCACTTCATCCACCGAGGAGAGTCAGGCCTGATATATATTCAATAGGATTTGTCCCTCGTTCGTATAATCAATAAATCAATTGTGGATAAGGAAGATAAAAAAATAGGAATATCTCGACGAGAGGCAATAAAAGTCTTTGGATTATCACTTGCAGGATTCGCCACTTTTTTTGTTGGTAGAGAAATTAAAGGATTTTCTGAGTACGACCCCTCTAATCCAATTATTGACGTAATATACCATAAAGTTCCAGGTATGACTCAGCGTGCCTTTGTGATTCATTTAACTGACCTTCATTTTGGAGGAGCAGAAGCATATGTAAATGCTCAGGTATTAGATACTATTATTGGAAAAATTAATCAGACCACACACCAATTAGGAGCAACCCCAGATACAACTGCTTTTATTATGACGGGTGATTGGTTGTCAAAAGAAGAGAAACCCAGATTCCACATTCAAGCACCCAACAATGGAGAAAC
>CALMQQ010000335.1 GCA_937871845.1 uncultured bacterium | reverse complement strand
GCAGTATAGGAGTTGTTCACACCAATTTTGCCTTCTTTATCACTAAGTTCTAGTAAACTAGTATTTTGAAACCATGTCTTAAAATGAGCAGGGGAGTCGATTTTGATTTCAATCTGAGCAAGTGTTATTTTCCAGATATCAGTTAAATTGTCTGTCATTAGAAATTGAAAATATAAATAATAATAACAGGCAGTATAAACATATGCGACATCCGTCGGGCTTTCTGAGGGACCACGCACTCGAAGAAAATGTGGATAAAAATAGAATAGCTTATTTGTGGATAACTTGACAAGGGAAAAAACTAAATTATGTTAAAATTCCTTAATTAAAGAACAAAATGAAACAAGTAATTTTGAAAAGTATTAGAATCTATCAGAAGCTTTTTTCCTTTGATCATGCTTTTTGGGCTCAACCTCACAAGTTCAGAGTATGCATTCACTACCCAAGTTGCTCCGAATATACTTATCAAGCAATTGAACGGTTTGGATTGATTAAAGGTATTCGTCTAGGGCTATTCAGACTACTTAGGTGTAATATTTTCTTCAAGGGTGGAGTGGACGAAGTCCCCAAAAAGTAAATTAAGGATTAATCTTAGAAACCTGACCATCTACCAAAGCAAATTTAACACGAGGATTTGTCAATGTTTGCAATTCTGCGTTAATGAATAAATTGATAGATTCAAATCTGGGGATGTAGAGTTCAAAGGATTCTTGTGCATTAAATAGTACAACTTCATTTACCGGATAGACTTTCGATGCCTGTAATTCTCCATCGACCTTGGCTTCGAGATATGCGCCTTCGCCTGTTACTTCAATCTTAGCAATAATTGGGAAATTAATATTTACTTGTCCTTCCTCCGTTACTTCTGGATTCACTGATACAACTTCAGGCTCTTTTTTGTTGTACAAAACGTTTAATACTATCTCGCTTGATCTGTTAATCTGGTTCTGTGAAGAAATTCTGATTTCGTTCAAACCTTCTTCAAGTCTCAGGTCTACAGTAAATTGTTCAAAGCTATTCACTCGGTATTCTTGTCCGTTAATTGAAAGTTTGTTTCCAATTTCCGAAATACCTTCGAGTTGTACAGAGTCCTCTTCGGTGACAAAGTTTCCGCTTTCATTGGCTATTATTTCAACTGGCTTTCGAAGTTCTAGTGTAGGGTTTTGAAAAATATCAAATACATAATTTCCTATATAGAGTACCGTAATTAATGATACTAACAGGGCAAATAATGCAATAACTTTTCCTGAAGATAGTGAAAAATTGAACTTACTGCTTTTAATTTTCTCACTAACTCCGAGTTTCGGTTTTGTCATGGCTTTTTCTCTCTCTCTTCTGTAAAGAGCGAGTGCGTGCTCTGGATCTATCCCTAGGAACTTGGAATAATTCTTCAGAAAACCTTTCACGTAGACTTCAGAAGGAAACTTCGAGTAGTCCGCATTTTCGAGTGCTTCAAGATATTCTGGATTAATCTTAACGATTTCCGAAATCTCGTCATAGGAAAGCTTTTTAGCAATCCTCTTCTCAGCGAGTAATTTACTTACAGTTTTTAATTCGAAAGCGGTTTTAATCATGCTTTGATTATAGCATTAGAATTGCTGAGGGGGTAAAGGACACTTTCTAAGGAAATGAGCTAACATTAATTGCACCAAGCAGGATTAACTCAGCCCTTACAGAAGCATGAGGTATAGGGATGAGTTACCCTTGCGAAAGCAAGGGTCTAACCTTTAGATTATGGCTGTGTGGTGAAAACGTATTCCAATAATTGCACCAAGCAGGATTAACTCAGCCCTTAC
>CALMQQ010000334.1 GCA_937871845.1 uncultured bacterium | reverse complement strand
CCGATACCGACGAACGGGATCGGTGGAGAGCGAGCTGGTCGAATCGGCTAGATTACAGTTGTAGAAAATAGACAAACGCCGCTGCCGAATACGGAAGCGGCGTTTGTTATAATAGATGACGTTGACTCAACCACATCAATCCGATATTGAGATTGCATCAACCTAATAACCCAAGTACTGGTATAATAGAATTGCAATTGGGTCGTACGATCAATAACAAATATAGTTTGTTAAGTGACAAAGTGAAAGAGCCGTGGTTCCGTGAGGAAAATTCACGCTGCAGGTAAGGTGCAAGATGCAGGTAACAACGTTCGAAGGAATCATTGAAAACGGCACGATACGATTGCGAGAGAAAATTCGGCTCCCCGAAAAGACAAAAGTCTATGTGGTTGTTCCTGGTTTCAGTATTGAACCTGTGTCCCACATCTTCAGCCCCCGCCTCGCGCATCCGGAACAAGCCGATGATTTCATAAAAGAAGTAATTGAGATTGAATCGGATGACGCCGTATAATAGCGACCTCTTCGATCCGCCTGCGCCCCTGGCCACCATTGAAGTCCGAAGTTTAGAAGGCGAATCCATGCTTGTCGACATCCCGATGCTGTTGGATTCGGGAGCCGATGTTACGTTGATCCCTCGATTTTGTGCAGATCATCTCGGCATCAGGACCGAAACCGATCAGACATACGAGTTGATGGGGTTTGATGGAAGCCGGAGTTTTGCACCGGTTTGTCGGCTGGAAGTAATATTCCTTAACCGAAAAATCAAAGGACGATTTTTACTGATCGATCAAGACTGGGGAATACTCGGCCGCGACGTGCTGAACCACATCTCGATTGTACTAAATGGGCCGAAACTAAGTTGGGATGAGGCCCGTCGTTTATGAATAACACGCCCCAGCAAAAGAACCCCAACAATCCATGAAGCAAAAAGAGCCGCTGTTCCCAGGGAGCAGCGGCTCTTTTTTCATGCCGGATAACGACCTACAACTTCGGAATCCGCAGCAC
>CALMQQ010000333.1 GCA_937871845.1 uncultured bacterium | reverse complement strand
AATGCCACTTTATTAGTAGATGGAGTGGAAGTAACTAATGCGAAGACTCAAATCACTATTAATCCGACTAAATCACCCTATGATTATAATTACTACAACAATACTCAATACGACGGACTAAGCTGGGAAGGGAAAATTCCAGCAGGGGAAGATGTAAATGTTGAGGTAAGATACGAAACTGTAGGTGTCTCTAGTTTTAACTACGAAGGAATTGAAAATCCAAAAGGTTCTCAAGACTTCAAATTCAAAGTTACAATTAATGGAACAAGGTCATATGATGTCAACGATGGTCTAGCAGTAACTGACAGAGAATTTGGGGATGGTGCTGTAAGTTTGTTCTGGGACAAGCCAGATTTATACTCAAAACCAAAGGTTAGTATAACTGTCGGTGACAAACTCAATCCGTCAGCACAGGTTTCCAGAGTGTATTTGACGATGGCACCAGTGTATTTCGTATTTATAATAATTACACTTTATTTGGCGTATAGATTTGGTAAAAGAAAGCTATCATTATTTGATATGCTTCTTGTCACAATATTGTTTACACTGTATTTCCCATTCGTACATTATCTTTCGAGTTTCACCATTGATCCTACGATTGAACTTTTCAGTAATTTCTCTAAAGTGCCTAATTTCTCCATGCCACTCTATCTGGCATTCCTTATAGCAGTGGTAGTTATTGGGGGATTGATGTATTATCTATTAGGTCGAATTGCAGGATTCAAATTTAGTTCAAAATTTGTAATTCCAGAAATGGTTTTAGCACTTGGATTTTTCCCATTAGTGGTGACTATTCCTGAATATTCAATGTTATTAGTAATTGTTGGAGTTATAGCGCTTATGGCAATAATCATCCAGACTAGAGTGAGAATGCTTAGAGATTAAAGAGTAAAAATATTTAAGCGCCCTTGAATAGAAGGGCGCTTTTCGTTCTTGAGAGACTTAATTTTGCGTGTTATCATACAGGATTCAAAAGTTATTCTATTTATTAATATATTTTTATGGCAGATATCGCAAATTTAGCGGACAAACCGCAAAAAACAATGATGAATCCTCTATTTGAACTTCCTGTTGGGGATAATGCTCCTGAGGAAATCAATATGCTTGTAGAAACACCTATGGGTTCAATCAATAAATTTGAATTTCACACAAATACAGGATTATTGAAATTGGACAGAGTTTTGTTCGAAAAATTACCATACCCTATTGAATATGGAGCAATTCCGCAAACATGGGATGAGGATGAGGATTTGCTTGATGTAATGTGTATCTTAACTTATCCG
>CALMQQ010000332.1 GCA_937871845.1 uncultured bacterium | reverse complement strand
TTGTATTGGTGATTATGGATGGGTGGGGAATAGCTCCTCCTGACAAGTTCAATGCAATCGATAACGCAAAAACTCCAAATTTCGACAAATTGATTAGAGAATATCCCAACACTTCACTTAAAACTGACGGTGAATCTGTTGGACTTTCTGAAGGACAATTTGGTACATCAGAGATTAATCATCTTACGATTGGCTCTGGTCGCGTAATTTGGCAAGAACTTCCAAAGATTGATAAAGACATCGAAACTGGAGAATTTTTCACAAACACTGAATTATTACAAACGATTAACTACGTCGTAAAAAACAAATCAACTCTGCATTTGATGGGAATTTTAAGTGATGGTGGAGTTCACAGCCATATTCGTCATCTCTTTGCGATATTAGAAATGTTGGAAAAACTTAGTTTTGATTATCCAATTAGTTTGCACATTTTTTCAGATGGTAGAGACGTAGCTCCAAAATCGATAAGTAAATACATGACGATGTTAGAAAAGGAGATAGCGAAAAGGAAGAAATTAAAAATTACTATAAGTACCTTACAAGGCAGAGTATTTTTAGACAGAGATAGAGATTGGGATAAAACTGACAAAGCATTCCAATTGATTTATAAAGGGAAGGGTAATGAAATCGAAAGCTGGGAGTCAGTAGTAAATTTGGAGTATAACCGAAACCAAACTGATGAGTATTTCGAACAATATTTACTGGATAAAAAGTATTTGTTGTCTGAGAATGACGGGTTGATTATGACTCACTTTCGGACTGACAGGCAGTATCAAATTATCAAAAGAATTCTTCAAGAAGATATCCGAAATTTTGAAATTACTTCATTTGTTAAAGCAAGTGAAGAATTTGACACACTGAATATAGCATTCCCCAGAGATGATGTGAGTGGAACTTTAGCTGAAGTAATTTCGGAAAATGGTCTAAAACAATTACATGTAACAGAAACCGAAAAATTTCCTCATCTAACATATTTCTTAAATGGACAAAGAGAGACTGAGCTACCGAAAGAAACATGGAAAATGTTTGAATCTAATCGCTATGTAAAACCAAAATATGCATTAGAACCAACTATGAGAAACTATAAAATTGCTCAAGAGGTTACCAACGCAATAATTCACGATTCATTCGATTTTATCGTTGCAAACTTAAGTAGTCCTGATATGGTAGGACATACTGGGAACTATCATGCAGCTGTAGTCTCGGCAGAGTCTGTAGATCACTGTCTTTCAAAAATTTACGAGGTTATCAAAGATAAACTTGATGATTATGTATTAATGGTAACAGCTGATCATGGAAATTCTGAAATAATGTGGGATTACAAAAACAATCAACCTCATACGCAACATACTTTGTCAAAAGTTCCGTTCATAATGGTGGGAAATATGAATGTAGAATTAGAGCGTGGGGTGAGTCTAATCGACATAGCTCCAACTATCTTGGAACTTCTAGGACTTGAAAAGTCTCCTGGAATGACTGGGGATAGTTTGATTAGAGATTAATTTCTCCTGCCAATTCCTTGCACCCTCAAGATGAAATATAAGAGTGTTCCTATCGACTGAATAGTCGCTGCTACATAAGTCAGGGCTGCTGCAGATAAGACTTTCTTAACACCTGGAATTTCTTGTGGTAGTAGGATTTGTTCTTGATTGATTAATTTAAGAGCTCTTCTGCTAGCATCGATTTCTATTGGTAAGGTGATTACACTAAAGAAAGTGGCTCCAGAGAACAAAACAATTCCCAACCATGCAAGGTTTGATAAGCCAAGTATAATCCCTCCAATTAATAGAAAATATCCAATATTTGTACCTATGTTTAATGCAGGAACTAAGGCGGTTCTCAATTTGATCAGTGCGCTACCCGACATATGTTGCTGTACGTGTCCAAGTTCATGTGCAGCAATACCTACAGATGTAATGGAAGGTTTCTCAGCAATTTCTTTGGATAGTGTTAAAACGTGATTAGTTGGATTATAGTTGTCACCAAGATGTTGATTTGGTAATGCGAGGCTAATATCA
>CALMQQ010000331.1 GCA_937871845.1 uncultured bacterium | reverse complement strand
GCTCAACTTGATTTTGATTACTACTCTCCGTCTCGACAATCACATCTCGCATCATATACATCACTACTCCAACCATAGCTGCGATAAACAAGAAGAAGATTACTAATATTGCGATATTTTTATTACTCATATTTAAAATTAATTATTTAAAATATTTGTCTCTGTAGGTTCTACTTCAACTTCTTCAGTTGGAGTTGTTACTGTTTCTTCGGCCTGAGCCCTTACTCTCTTCAATTCAGGAAGAATTGTGTTCAAGAAATATTGATTAATTTCTCTAGATTGGGTTCTTAACTGCGCACTTTCTGTTTTTGCTTCTCTAAGAATTTTCACATATTCCTCACCAGAAGTTTCGCAAGTTACTGGTCTCATCTCGTCAAATTTTCCTATAAGAGCTTTCAATTCTAAATTAAATCCCTCCACCATTGTAGTAAGTTCACTCACATATTCTGGTAAGTCCAAAGCGTCAATTTCACGCTCATCCAACTTTTCCAATAAACTGTTTAGTCTAGTTAACATATTAACGTATCTATTCCCATATCTTAACTGTTGTGCTTCATATATCTTTTTTTGTGATTCAGTTCGAGTTTTTGCTGCTTCACATTGTAGTTCCTGGATTTTCGCCTCTCTCTCCTCTTTTAAAAGCAACTTCTCTTCATCAGTAGGTTTTGTGGGTTTGGGAGCCTGAGTTTGCTGAACTGTTGCCCTTTCCGTAGGCCTTGTTGGAGCTATAGCACTTACGGGCAATACTAGGATTGTGGAAAACAAAGCGACAAAGAATAAACTTAACGATTTATTCATATTTATATTGATAAAAAGTAGGTAATAATAATATATAACTATGAGGTTGTTATTACAATTACTACTTGTGGGATTTACGGGACTCCGCGGTCCCTCCCTTACGGTAGGATAAGTGGATGGCGAAAGCGACCCCTGAGGTCATCCCGTGGTTGCCTGCCCTGCCGGAAGGGAGGGAAGCACGGGATCCCGTTTATCCTATAAGTTGATGTGAGAATAATAACGGGACTCCGCGGTTAAACCCCGGAGAGACAGCGGAGGCAGCGATCCTCTTCTGGTATGGTAAGTGAAGCACGGAGTGACTATCCGGTGTCTTTCCGTTTTACACATTTAGTGATATAGTACAATCAAATTTCATATTTAATCTATTATTGACGATAGATGAAAAAGTCCCTAACTATTCTCCTTGTTTTTGTAGTCTTACTTACTGTCGGTGGAATCCTACTCCTGGGTTATTTCGGAATCATTCCAATGCCTGGAGATTTCTTTAATGTTACAAAACCAAAGGACCTCGGAGTCACATATACCGAGGAAGATTATGATGAATTCATGGCAAAAACCGAATCACAAGTACTTTCGTTTGATAAAGCGCCCGAAGAATTACAAACTGGACCAGGAATAGTCTTCACATCACCTAAACCATATGACATGTCTTTCTCAAATAGCGAAATTTCGGCAAGAATTAATTATTCAAACTGGTCTTCCATGCCAGTTGAGAATGTACAAGTTAAATTTTCAGATGGAGGGATTATCGAAGTTTCCGGAAACCTTATAACCAGTAAATTAAAGAATTTCGCGAGTATTGCCGGATATGGTGGATACTCCGAGGAGAATGTTGACAAAGGTTTAAACTGGATTGAGAAATTAGGATCTAATCCAGCTTTTTACCTAAAAGCAAAAACTGAAATCACAAATAATGAATTGAGCTTAGACACAGAATCTATTGAGATAAACCGACTAGGACTACCCGCCGACCAAGCAAACAAAGCTTTAACGATTGCTACCGAAACAATAGTAAAAAGCGTCACAGGGCTAGATACTGAAAAACTTACAATCACTGAGAATGCATACAATTTCAAAGGTAATGCACCTAGTGTAATTTATAGCAAATAAAGAGTTCTATCGCATTCATCCTCTATTTTTACTATACTTTAGTATTAGTTATCATACTCATATGAAAAAATATCTAGTATTTCTAGTTCCTTTAGTTTTCCTCGCTTTTGTATTGATTTTCCTAGGGCTTTACTATGGATATAGGCAATTTTCTATTTCGAAAATTAATAGTTTTGAGGAATGCGTGGAATGGAACTTTCCTATTCTTGATATCTATCCTCAGCAATGTATGACTCCAGACGGACGGACTTTCGTTGATACATCTGTTCCGCCTGTTTCACCAGAACCGTTACCAACAGGCGAAATCAAAGTGTTTAATCCACTACCCGATCAATACATACAAAGTCCATTAGATATAAATGGTGAAGCACCTGGGACTTGGTTTTGGGAAGGTTCATTCAGAGTCGTCCTTACAGATCTCGAGGGAAATGAAATCAGCTCTGCTACAATTACCACAACCGATGGTGCTGAATGGATGACCGAGGATTTCGTGCCTTTTGAAGCTACTTTAGAGTTTGAGGGTGAAAATCTTCCTGACTCTGGCGTTTTAGTTTTCGAGAAAGCAAATCCATCAGGCATGCCCGAGAACAACAAGGTAGAAGAAGTTTACGTGAGCTTCAAAACAGTACAAGTGAAAGATGGTTGTAAAATAGGTGGTTGTAGCGGTCAAATATGTTCAGATGATGAGGACGTAATCACTGACTGTGCTTACCGAGAAGAATATGCATGCTATATAAATGCAGAATGTGCACGACAATCAAATGGCGAATGTGGTTGGACAATGACCCAAGAACTTCAACAATGTCTACTTGAGAAAAGTGAATAAATATGGAACCCAATGCTAATCAAGTAACCTTCTTTAAAAGATTGTCCGAAATTCTAAGAAGTGGAAAGATTATAGATTTGATTTCACAGACTTCAGACTACACTTTCATGTTCGTTTCTATACCAATAATGGGAAGCATAACCATTACATTACTCACATATTTAAAGAACGGTTTATTTAGTACAGAGATTAGTTTGATTTCCTCATTCTTTACAATTTTGTTTTTACTAGTTGGTTACTATCTCAGCAAAGAAAAAGCACGGAGAGGCCCATCGAAAAGATTAACATACGACGATTGGTCTATAGAAATCTTTTTAAAATCACTCAAGTATATATTCTATTTCCTCTACTCTGCCTCATTAACAGCATTAGTAGTTACCTTTTTTGAGAAACAATTTGGCTCCGAAATTAATAGACAAATTACTGATTTGCTTCCGGATGTAATACAGTTTTACTTCTTTATTCTCTTTATTATTTTGCCGATTTTTGTGTCTCTGGTGAGTGTAGGTGTAACAGTAATCCTCAAGACCAACTTGGAGAATTCAGCAGGAAGGCGCATTCTATCATTTATATTTATAAGTATACTCTTATTCGGTTTTGGGCTTTTTTTAGAGACTTTCGACTACACAACAATTGATGTCGAAAATGCATCAAGAATTGTATCACTATTGGTTGGTCCTCTAATAATCTACATAATACGAGTCCTATTTTTCCGCAAATGGATAAATTTTGACAGATGATTGATACATTAGGAAACAAACCTTTAGCTCACAAAGTTGTGACTCTTCTGATAGATTATGGACTCACGTTATTCTTTCTCCGCATCCATTTATTAATATTCTCTATATTATTTTGGAGCATTATTAATGATGTATATACTGGACTTGGAATTGTTTACACCTATTTAATTATCCTAATAATTTTCTTCTCAAGCAGATGGATTCGTGGTCCGAAAGGACCCAAAAGACGTAAAGCGCAATACACATTTAGTGCATGGATCATCGAAGTATTAAAACGTACATTCGTAAACTTAGTTTATGTGTTTCACTCAATAAGTTTGGGGACTCTAATATCTGCTTTATTAGTTCGTGAGCTTTATAATACAATTTTCACAGTAATTTCTAACTTTTTTGCAATATTCCCCTCAAAATTTATCACCATATTTATCATTCTGTTGTTTTCATATTCAATTTATATGTTATTTGGTCGTAATTGGATTTTTGTTAGAAAACTCAAATAAGTTAACTAGTTTTGTAACGCTCTTTCGACTACCTTAGTAATAAATCAATTTTGATGAAAAACAAAAAACAGATTTTTGAAGATTTTTATAAAGAGAATAAGCAAAGCATCTTCTTGTTTACTCTGGCGAAAACCAATTCAAGGGAAGATGCACTGGATATAACTGCAGAGACATTTTTGTCTGCGTGGGTAAATCTTGATAATTTCCGAGGACAATCCACATATAAAACATGGCTTTTTGCAATTTGTAGACACAAAATTAATGATTATTATAGAAAGTCCTATAAAGACAATTCCATATTTGATCATTCTTTCGAAATCGAAAACTACAATGTAGAAGAAATCGAAGATAATTCTGATTCAGCATTGATTAATAAATTCTCGCTAAAAGACCTATTTAGTAAACTCAAGGAAATTGAAAAAGAACTTCTATTACTTAAATATATGAATAATTTAAACTTTGCAGAGTGTGCTTCTGTATTAAATATGAGTGAAACAAATGCCAGAGTTATGCATCATAGAGTGATAAATAAATTACAAACCTTTATTAATTAAATATCTAATTATGGAAAATCTAAATCAATTCATGAACAATAATAAATTAGATAAAAATGAAGAAACCAGACTCGACAAAATAGTATTACAAAAAATCAAGCCAGAAAAATCTCCTGGACTTGGGATATTCTATAAGTTTGCACTAACCCTTTTTGTAATTTTTGTTGTTGGAATTGGAGTCTTCTTCCTTCCGGAAGAACAACAAAGAAAAGTGGTGAAACCTGTATCCGCAATGGAAGTAATACAAAAAACACAACAAACTCTCAAAGAAATGTTAGCGAAACCGGGAATCCTTCATTATTCTTACAATATCAAAACTGTCACCGACTTTGAGGAATATGACAATTTTGACGTAGAGGGTTATGTTTCTAATCAAGACGAGAAATATCTAATCCGTTATGATGTTTCCAAATCAGATACATTACTACCGACAGAAATGGTACCGGGGAAGTCTTATCGTGATTTCAGCCCTCAAAAATTTGCGACCTTCAGTGACGGGATAAATGAATACAGTTATAGTTACGGTAGTACATCAAACTGGAGAAACCTTTCGGAAGAAATGATTTCGATTGAGCATAGATCACAGCTAAAATCATTGGTGGGTTTTTATGACTACTTATTACAAGGAGAATCTTCGCAGTACAAGTTAAAAGAAGACAAAATTAACAATCGAGAAGTCTTTGTAA
The DNA here is from genome assembly GCA_937871845.1 of uncultured bacterium. Lineage (GTDB taxonomy): Bacteria > Patescibacteriota > Dojkabacteria > B142 > OLB20 > JAJTYI01. The sequence goes on along the minus strand of CALMQQ010000331.1, from coordinate 3,699 downwards.
TTACCTTCACTTATCCAGGAATAGCACTCACAAGAGAGGCTAATGGAGCCACAAAGCGTGTCGAGACTATCTATGAAGCAGTTATTACCATAGATAAAGAAACTTACTTGCCAATATCCAACGAATCGTCTAGCACGTTTAGTTCATTACAAGATAGCCAAATCGAAACCTATAATGAGTTTGAAATTATTTCTATAGATGAAGCAAATAACATCTTCGAATTTAGTCAATATATAGATCAATTAGTACCAATTAATAAAAACACGTCCCCTTCTTCTTCGATTATTAACTTGGGAAATGGGAAATTCGAACTCAGAAATCCAGGTGAGGATATAATCACCCCAATTTTTTCAACAGAAAATAAAGAATATATCTTAGATGGTAATTTTCTTTTCGATAAGATAACAAGAAAACCTACTATTATTGGAAAGTTTCTATTAGGAAAAGAGCTTGAAGTAAGTGGTTTCACACAAAAGACTGAAGTAGCTGAAGTATTATGGATACAAGACATAAATTATTTTAGATTGAAATCCTTAAATCCTACAATACCTGTACAACCTACTGATACAAATGTAATGCCTACGCCAACACATCGCTTAACAATTCCGACAGAAAACTCATACTCCGGAATAGTATATGATTCTGAGTATGGAGGAAGTCGAAGAGAAGCAATAATTGTAGAAGGAACGTTACCAGAAGGATTACAAAACGAGAACAATAGTAATATAGAACGAGCTAGTATTAAAATTGAATCAGAAGATATGGTATTCTCAATAAATGAATGGTATGAAAATGGCTTTAGTTATTCCAATTGGATACCTGAGGAGATTGATACCGAATACCTAGGAAATATTTTGATGCATGAATATGCTGCTAAGTTTATTTACTATTTCACGGACTCAAGAAATTACAAGAAAAGTGACTGTAAAGACTTTTTGGGCAACCCCATACAATCACCTTGCGTGGACACTTCTTACAAATTCGAAACAGCTGAGGGTCCTAGGTTTCTGACAATCTCTTGTGAAGTAAAAACTACTCCTGAGAAAGCCACCAAAACATGCAAAGAGATAATCAACAATCTATCAATTGCAAAATAAATATTTATGAAGTCTAATATATTAATTAATATATCTAATAATATTTAAATAAAAATTATGAATATAGAAGATAACAATCAACCAACTCCCCCATCTGTGGACGAGACTTATATACAGAGTAACAACAATCCTAAATCATTTGCAGTAATTATTTTAGCAATTTTACTTCTGATTACACTTTTCATTTTTGGAGCATATATCTACTTTAAGGAAATATATGAACCCGAAAGTATAAACCTTACTACAAATGAGCCTGCATCAATTAACCCCACCAAAACTCAACCCACAATCATCGAAGAAATGCTCACTACCCCAACCTCTGTACCAACAGAGAAGATCAGTGTAGATTTACCAGGAGTAGACAATTCGGTTAGACTAAAAAAGTATGAACTAACAAAACCAGTAAGTGCAGAATGGTCAGTCAAATTAGATCCGCTATCATATACTGAATCTAATAGTGGATTTGTTGAGGGTGAGGACTTTACTTTAATTATAAAAGAGGAGTACGAAGACGAAGGATACGGTGGGACAGGTTATGTAGGAGAATATAATTGGTTTGAAAATCTATACTATGGGAAAATATATCGTGTTCAAACAAGCAATTTAACCTCAGAAAGAGGTAGTAATACCTATACTTATGTTAACGGAAGTAATTTCAAGACTTCCGGAACCTGCGAAGGATTATATTTCGCATCCACAGGAGAATCAGTGTCCGCTCCATGTGGTGATTCATTCCTCAATATAGAAAGTGTAGCAACACTTTCCATATATTGCACAGCCGATACGGAAACTGGCCTACAAGAATGCGATAAAATCGTAGCAAGCTTGAGAAGTGTCTAAACTGAGCTCACTCAAAATTTCTTGAGAATACTTGGATTCGTTTCTTATCAAGCCTCAACAATAAAATTCGCACCTAATAATTTTGAGAGATGTTTAGAAAGTGGATCAATATGTTCCCTATCCATAAATAAATATTCTGCTTTTTCGTCCAAAGTGGTTTCAATTTTAATCAGCATTTTATTAAGTTCAAGTATTTTAATATCCTCAAACTTAAATGACTTCACACCATACTTCTTAACAATTTCCGATAGTGTATGTCTATTTAATAATTCATTTCCATTTTTTATGATTTCACCCCTATTCCAATAGAAATTCATATCGCTGTAATTAATTTCGTCAACTATTTTGCTATTCCCTGCAATTGGAACTTCTACTAAAAGTAGTCTTTTGTTTGTAACTATCAACGAATTCTCCGGTTTGTTCATCTTTCCTACGCCAAGAAATGCAGTTCCTGTTCTTTTCGTGTTCATAACTCCAAATATTGAATATATTACTTTCTCAGACTCATCGATAACATCTTGAAGTCCAATTTCAGGAGTAGACAAATTGTCCAAATTTGCATTCTTTAGTCTATATATTTCAATGAATCCAAGAATAATCGTTAATAAAAAAACCCCGACAATTACTAAGAGAATATTTTTAGGCAATCCCATGTAGTATAAAACAGTAATAAAAATAATGGAAAAAGGTAGGAATTCAACCATCTTAATCTTTTTCCGTATCAACGAGAAAGACTTATTTAGTTCGGCGAAATTAATATCTTGTGGAACATTTTTATATAGTGCGTATTCAAAATATTTGACTACCACGTCAGAAATTTGGATTAACAGTAAAAATGATAATAGCTTCATCACTGGAACATTTGTTTGATTCAGTTTCATAAATATTTCGAGACTTTCAACAGATGGAAGAAAGAGAAACAAAGACAATAAAAGAAATATTGTCGTTAATAATGAGGTGAGTGAATTTATAAATCGAAACCTTATATCAATCAGCGAAAGTTTTATATAACTTGGATTTTGTTCCTCTACCTTGACTGAATTGATAGCAGATATTTTCCAGAAACCGATTAATTGATTTTCAATATACAAAACAAAAAGAAAGATAAAACCACCAAGATTAAATGTGATGGGAAATTTAAGTAAACCAGAACTGCGAATATTATCGGGAAATAAACAAAAGGGCTCAGAATTGCTCTAGTCATGTTGAATGTCTCCTCTATTAAGGTTGCCTTTCGAAACAATCCAGAGAAATTTTGATTTTTGTTGAGTGGGTTTGGAATTAGTTTTATCAAAATACAAACTTCAGCTGATTTATTATCTTATTATAGATAAAAACATACTCTATGGGTACTTTACTAATGGCATATTTATACAATTACTTATATAAACATTATTAATTTTAATCAGTTGGAAACTTTATTTAAATCAATTACTACTTCGTTGTCTTCATAATACCCCTTGAATATTTTCTCTTTATTCTCATTAAACAATACTTTCAAATTTTCAAAGCTCAAATTTCGAAAATCCTGTTCAGATCCTGCAAAGACGCTCATCACAATATCTTTAATAAATTCATTTCTAAAGTCACCGTTAGCTGGCAATTCAGTTTTAAAAGTGGAGAGTCTAAGTAGTATTAAAGCCTCTAATATTCTACTATCATCATCTTTTTTAATTAATTTAATTTGATTCTCTCTATGGAAGCAAGACGTCATAGCGGATAACAAGAAGTACATTAACAGTGTGTAATACTCATAATATTC
>CALMQQ010000330.1 GCA_937871845.1 uncultured bacterium | reverse complement strand
AGTTTTTCGTGACCTAGAGTCGTCAATCCTGAAGAATCTTTCAAATATTAGTTTATGATATTTCTTATCGATACCAGGACCATTGTCTATAACCTTTGTAATAAGTTCTCTAGCATTGCTTTCAATCTGAATCTCGATTATCGATTGCTCTTGAGAATACTTAATAGCATTTTCCACTACGTTACTAATAGCTCTATTGAGTAGAGTAGGATTAGCTTTAATTAAGATTTTCTCTTCTGGGGTAGTTATTTTTACTTCAATATCTTTTTTATTCGCAATCGAGTCCAGATTTTTAGTCAGGTTTTTAATCAATCTTAAATAATTAACACTCTCAAAACTTTTTTTGTACTTTTCGAGCGAGCTCAGAAGTAACAAATCTTCCAGTAAAACGTTCATATTATGTACTGTCCCGAGCGATGTTTCGAGATATTCTTTAGTGTCTCTTGGAATGTTTTTATTCATTAAAGCTGTTTCGATATTAGTCATCAATACTGCCATTGGAGTTTTCAATTCGTGTGATGCATTGGCAACGAATTCACCTTGCACATCAAATGACTTCTGAAGTCTGTCTGTCATAGTATTGAAATTTCCAATAAGTTCATCAATCTCGTCGTTTGTACCACTTTGGGGAATTTTCCTATGGAGATTTTTTGCTTCAATTTCTGAAATTTCTTTGTTAATTCTTTTTATTGGGCGGAGCATTTGTTTAGCTAGAATGTAACCGCCGGTAATACCAATGAGTAAATTTCCGGTTATCACGAAAAGTGATATCTTTTGAATTTGCTTTGCATCGTTTTCGCGAATTTCTTTAAGTAAATCTCGGATACGGTAATTTCCTCTATTGTCATGTTCGAGTGTGAGGAATCTTTGACGGATTGGTCCTGGGAGCACATCCTCCAATGTCTGATTGACGAATCGAACGTATATGAAGTTCACAACAAATAAAATTATCATCCCGCTGATAAATGTTACTAATCCGTACCAAAATGTAAGTTTGAAGTTGATGCTTTTGTGGAATTTCATTTTTTCGTGTTTAACATATATCCTTTTCCATGAATTGTTTTGAGTATTTTCTTTTGTGGATCAAATTTTTTTCGTAATGTTTTTATATGAGTCTTTATTGTATCACTAAATGGATTTGCCTCTTCGTCCCAGACATGCTCCAAAAGCTCTTCTGCGGGTATTGTGCGATTTATATTTCGAATCATGTACTCTAGCATAGAACATTCTTTCGTAGTGAGTTCAATCTCTTCGCCAGTTTGTGTATCTAATAAAGTGTTTTTGTCTGGGATTAATTCGAAATTTAGAAATTCTAAATTATGAGTCTTGTTTTCGCTGGACCTGCGAACTATTGCTTTTATCCTGGCAGTCAATTCTTTCAAATTAAATGGTTTTGAGATGTAGTCGTCTGCACCTGCTTCAAAACCTATTAGTTTGTCATCAATCTGATGTTTTGCGGTTACCATTAAAATCGGTGTGTTGATATTTTGTGCTCTGAGTTTATTTGAGATGGAAATTCCATCAATTCCCGGGAGGTTGAGATCGAGAAGGATACAATCGTATTGATTAATTTCTGCTTTTGATAACCCTGAAGTCCCTTCATTTGAATAATCAACAGCAAAACCATAATCAGAAAGAGCCTTGATCAAAGGCCTGGCTAAATCTTCTTCGTCTTCTATCAATAACAATCTCATACTTGTGCCGCCCACTCCCACATCTTAATCTGATGCAGGAGCGAGGGCGGATTAAAAATTTATTGTGCGTGTCTACCCATACCCATTCCGTTTCCTCTTCCCATACCTTGTCCATTACCTCTTTGGCCGTTCATTGGCATTTCGATGCCTTGTTCTTCTAGCCAGTTTTGGAACTCTTCACGTTCTGCTTGCATTAGTTCGTGCATTTCGGTTCTTGTTTTACCTTCTGCAAGTAATGCATCTCTTTTAGCCATCATTTCTTCGTGATGTGCCTCAATAACTGCTTTCTGTTCTTCTGTGATAGTACCATCTTCTACTAAGCCGTTCAATCTTTCTGTATGTCTAGCTTCTCTTTCCTGTGTAAATACATTTTGAACTTCTGTTTTATCTAGATTGAATTTCTCAGATAGAGTTTCTACCATTGGTGGGTAGGTTTCTGTATCTTGTGCGAATGTTGGCACTGCGACGACTCCAAGAGCTGAGGCTGATACTACAACACCTGCACCTAATATTAATAATTTATTTCTATTCATAGTTAAATAATAATAATTTAAATCTTCACTTAAAACGTATGCTTAATATTAGATCATATATTAATATTAACAAATTAAATACAAACATATATTAGACTTTGTTAGGTGAAATCAAGGTGAAGGTTAATTTTATTTTAATAAACTGCTAAAATCAGACATTAATTAATTGCAAATAACATGAAAGAATATCCATACAAATAAAGACTATTGGCAGGAATAATCGACAGTATGTTAATTTCCTTTATCAATTCGATTTATTTATTACCTGCATTGTTCCTCGCTATTTTACCTCTAATCGCACAAATAACTAGCCAAGCTAGTGTTGACCCTGATTTAGTTGATGGAGCAGGTTTTATTGTGTCCTTTGCATGGTTGATGATGTGGTCCTTAATAATTTTTGTCATAAATACGGCATTCGGAGTTTTCTGGCATGTATATAGACCTGCAAAACATAATGGTCAAACATACGGGAAGGAGTGGATGAAAGTTAAGGTTGTAAAAATAGATAACTCAGAGTTGACGATGAAAAGTCTTTTAATTCGATATGTTGCCTAACTTTTCCTAGCTCAAGCAATTAATATCTTCATGTATATCACTATCTTCATAGACGAAGAGAAAAGAGCAGTTTATGACTTTGTCTCCAACACCAAGGTT
>CALMQQ010000329.1 GCA_937871845.1 uncultured bacterium | reverse complement strand
CCAGAATGTAAAAGTAAAGTCAGCTTTTGAATGGAATAACTACGGCCCCAATACGATAGATTACATATATTCTGATGGGACGGATGTTTACTACGATTCGCTTTATTTGAGGAGGAGTCCGACGAATGTAGATGATGTGAGTGATTTTGGAACTATGCCTGGGGCAGGACGACAGATCATTAGATCTAGTAGCGGAGTGTTGTATAATTTTCTAAATGATGGTGGAAACTGCGAGATGTGGAAAAGTATAGACGGAACTAATTGGACTCTCACTGATAATGAACAATGTGATTCAGGCGGACCTATCGCTGCTGCGATTGATAGTGACGATAATATTCAAGTCATATATCCAGACAACGCAGTCCAAAATCTTATAGAAAGTACAACATATTCTATCGATACCGATACTTTCGGAACTACAATTCAATTGTCGGGTAATAACAATCTCTTGTTACAAGAACTTGCATTGACAATAGACCAAAATGGGGAAGTGCATATTGCATGGGTTGAGCAGGGTACTTTTAGTGGTGCCTATTCTGTTAAATATAAAAATAAAACAAATAATATTTGGCAAACAAGTGTTCAGATTGCATCTGGAACACCGCAACCCACAGGTGATGTAGATATTACTATAAATGATTCTAACATTCCTGAAATAGTGTTTTTAAGAGCGAATGGTACATTAAATGCAGTTGTTGGAAATCAAACAAATGCGACCAGCTTTACTAATTACCAAGTTGATTCAAGTGTAAATATAACTGATGGACAGAGAATTCCTTCGATTGCGGTTTCCCCTGAGACGGGAGATACTTGGATAGCCTATGTAGAGAGTTCAACAAACTATGTTACGTTAGCAAAGCATGAAGGGGCTACTTGGACTAGTAACTGGTCAAATATTACCTCGAAAACTGATGTTGGGTACGAACCTTCAATTGCCATATACGGCTCAGATATTTATGTAATTTACAAGGATGATCAAGATGACGTGGTATATGATATATATAATGGTACGAGTTGGAATGGTGAGACGGTACTCGAATCACATGGAGTTTTACAAGACGTGAAAACGAAATGGAGTTATGTAAATAATTACGATTCAACCGGTGTGGCACCAGTTCAGACGAATACGTATTATATCGACAACTCTGATAATTGTACTGCAGGATCGAGCTGTCAAGACCCCGATAGTGTGTGGACAGATGATGCAAATGCATTTGATGGGGACAAT
>CALMQQ010000328.1 GCA_937871845.1 uncultured bacterium | reverse complement strand
CTTGAACCAGGGGCATAATCTTTTAGAAATTGTCCAACAGGAGGTTCGGTTTTTTTTAATTGTGTATTTTCTTCTTCCATATCCATTAATATTGATTAATTTTAATATTATATATCATAGTGAATTACTCTGTGTCAAAGAGGTATAAAGGAAATGGAACATTCAGAATTAAGAGTTCAGAACTCAGCGGGTTATGATTTCCCTTCGATCCTACCATTAAGATGACGGGAGGGGATCTCTTGCAAACGTAAAACAAAAAAATATCCCTTCAATCCCACCATTTAATGACAGAATAGGGATTTCTTTCTCACGAATACCTACCATTATTACTCGGAAAATTACTACCTAGAGATTCGTCCCGTCTAGTAACATACGCGAGATCAAGTCATGGATATTAAACAGACTCAATAATTATCTAGGCTCTTAGATCAAATCCCTTGGGTAATTTAGGGGCATTTGGAATTACTTCTGGTGCAGGTAAATCAAATTGTGGTGCTAGATGAGGAGTTGGAGTTATATTATCTGGATTTAGATTTCCATTGAACAAATCTGGTGATGTAAATCCTGCGAAACCAATAAGAGGAAGTAAGTTTATCAAAAAATTTCTAAACATTATTTTATTTTGAGATTCTAGAAATTTATATTTTTCGTCAATTATGTCGAGATTTCCTTCTTGATGTGCAATTGTGTATTCTTTTCTTGCAGGAATTAATCTATTTTTTATATCTAGTCCTATACCAATGAATGGGGAAGCAAAAGCGGTTACTAAAAGAGCATTCGATAACCAGACGGAGGCAAACGCATCAATATTTCCATCAAAACCGGTCAAATATGCTTTGTTCATATTTAAATTACCTAGTATAAGTCCTGCTGTTAACATTAAGTTGTAGCCGAGATTTCCATTGATTCTATTATTGTAGAACTCTTCTGCTCGAGAAAAGGTATGTTTTAATTTGTCTAACATTCCAAGATAGTATATATATTAATTATATCATACAACTACCTTTGTCTGGAAAATCAAATATTTGATGGTGTTAGGTCAAATTAAGTGTTCTCACAAACTCGGAATGTGACCAGGTTAGCGGTTTCATAGAAAGTCCGAACCCTGTATGAGGATGAGCTTGTTCGGCCATGAGGCCTGTGTGGTCAGTATGATCGATTACCCAGTCAAGATATCTAGTGGCCTTTGATTTGTCTCCAATTTTTAAATAGTATTGAACCATCCATAGAGCAGAGATAAACCAAGGGTTACCGGGGAGGGATTTATCT
>CALMQQ010000327.1 GCA_937871845.1 uncultured bacterium | reverse complement strand
TAGTTTCGTTAGCAGCCATATTTGTATCTGCCCATACTATTTGGTTCAGGTCGGCATTATATACACCACCTGCAGAGATGGAACTCACACTTAGCAAATCTCCAGTCACTTTCTCATCCAATATGTCTGTAATTTCCAATACTCTACTTTCAGAGGTTGGGTTTGTAACAGTCACTGTGTAGACAACTGTCGCAGATGTATCTGCTTGACATGTTGGTGCAGAGGTTTTGGTTACTGTAACATTCCCTGGTACTACTACTGTTGTAGGATCATCATCTGTGACGACCTCTTCAGTATCTACTGATTTGGCAGTTACTGTAACAACATTTACAAAACCAGAGTTTACATTTGCTTGGGTACATGTAAATGATTTCGATTCTCCAATGGCAAGTGATACTTGAAGAGTATCGGCTGTACCATCATCTTCCGTAAGATATCTTGCACATGATAGTGCTAATGGATCAGTAACATTTACATTTTCCAATGCAACTGCACCGATATTAGTTACGGTAATGTAGAAAGTTGCAGTACCACCTTTTTCAACAGTCTGGGTATCTTGAGCCACTGAGTGATTTTCTACTTCCGATTTCTGTACTCTAATTGCCGGAGTTCCAGCTAATACAACTTCACTATCATCTTCATCCTCAACAGGGGACCTTCCATCGATAGGTGTTCCTATCACCTCGGCAACATTAGTATAGGATTCAGTAACATTAGTATCTTGACATGAGTAAGAAACACTTTGATCAACCTTAAGAACACCTGCAGGGGTACTGTCGGCTAAGTCTTCTGTCGAGATATTCCTAGCACACCCTGGTGCCATTGCATCTGTAACGACTACATCTTTCAAGTCAATTTCTCCGGTATTTGTAACTGTGATATGGAATGTTGCGTTACCTCCTGAAGCTATGATTTGGAAATCAGTGGCATTATTATGATCAGCAATTTCTGATTTGATAATTTGAATTTGCGGATTTAATCTAAATATACCAGCATCCCAACATAGATCGGTTTCTCCTGCATCTAGTGTTATGTTTCCTGTATAACCAGTCGATATGTTTGCGTCACTATCTTTACAAGAATCTGTACCAGCGCCTTCAGGACTATACGCATAGCCAGCAGGAAGTTTAAATTTGACCACGTATGTTCCTGCTTCTACGTTATCAAACAGATAACACCCTGTATTATCCGTGGTCTTTGTCTGTAGTGCTGTAGTTGAAGTCGAACTAGTATAAAGACCAACCGTTACGCCAGGCACACCAGTCGCTTCAGTGGTGTCTTGTATACCATCTTTGTTTATATCTTCCCAAACACAGTCTCCAATCTTTCCAACTTGCAGATAGTAACCTGCATCCCACGAATTGTCTGTCTGTCCAGCAGTTAAAGTGATGACCTCAGTTTTTCCTGAAACTACGTTTGCATCGCTATCTTTATCATTATTCGACCCTAAGTTTGCACCTGTTCGCGTGTAACTAGGTATATCTTCAAATTCAACAATATATTTCCCAGCATCAATATTTCTAAATGTATAATTACCTAATGCATCTGTTTGCAGTGTTGCAATCGCTGTGGTACCCGTATCTGTATATAAGTTAACTGTAACCCCTTCTATTCCTGGTTCTCCATCATCTTGAATACCATTTTTGTTGTTATCTCGCCATACGAAGTCTCCTAGATTAGCTTTTAATGGCTCTGGGGTAGGTGTTAGAGATGGAGTGACAGATGGTGTTATTGTTGGTGATGGTTTTGGTGTAGGAGTTGGTGTTGGTGTATCCTCAACAGCATTCCAAACTACTCTTACTCTATATTCATGGGAACCATTACAAATTGGATCATCCTTATCTGTTCCAGTGGTTCTGTTACACCACTCTTCTGGTGGTCCATCCAATCCGGTAAAATTTATATCTACAACCAAAGCTCCTTTCGAACTATCCCAATTCCCTGTCACAATCTTTGGAGTAGCAGGGAACCATGTGTTATCTTTTGTTTCATCAGCGTGTGGCAAATTAAATGGACCGATTTGCGCATTTGTGTAACCCAATGCTTTCAATGCATTAATCTCAGCGGTACAATCAGCCTGATCGGTACCGTTACCTAAATCTTCCATTACAATCGTTTTATTTAATCCAGGAATTTTTAATTCGTGAGTTTCGTTCATTTGAACTATACAACTAGTATTTCCCGCACTCCAACCCCATTGTGTTTCGATTTTAACTGTACCTTCTTTGAAATTAGTTGGTATTTGGAATGTTTCCTTTTGGGCTGGTTTTTGTTTCCAAATATCACCCACTCTCCACTCTGTTACAACTGGTTCAACTGCAGCATCACTGTCATCAGGTGCGACTTCTCTTTTTTGGAAAAGGTACACACCAAGTATCAACATAAGAAACACAAAAAGACTTGCAACAGCAGCTATAATAAGCGTTTTGGTTCTTTTATCGTATGAAGTATTCATAGAGTTACGGTATCAAAAAATAGATATTATTAATAATCTAACACAAGCGCAAAGCGATGTTAAATAATTTTAGAGGAATTTACATTACGGGATTTATGAGTGAAGACTTTCCAAAAAAGCGAGTACGTCTTCCCAACTCTTGGATGTGTAGTCAGCATAATCGTCAAGTTCTGTTCTATGAACATTTTCTGTGAAAAGCACAAACTTATCTACTTCTCCACTTTTTTTTACTTCGTAATCAGTATAACCATCTCCTATCATAACTTTATTACCAGATAGTTTCAGATTTTTTACACATTCTATTTTTCCGCCTGTCTTACATAAGGCAATATCTCTATCAATTCCTGAGATATTATCCTCTAAATCATAAATAAACTTGTTGGACAAAACATTCATTTCGTCAATTCCGAATTCTTTTACGATTGGAACAATCCATTCTTCAAAACCACCAGAAATTATATAGATATTAGAAGAGTTATCTTGAAAAAAATTCTTGTTTCTAATAATTGATTCTGAAATATTTTCCTTTAATAAATCTACTAAATTTGCAATATCGCTTCTGGATGACTTGAACATTTTCAGCCTAGAATCCAAAGAATCTTGGAAGCTGATTTTTCCAGTCATACCTTGATTTGTTATCTCTTCAATTTTGTTTATTATTTCTTGTTTACGAGTATTCCCATTTAAAGTAATTTTTGCGAGTTCCTCCAGTCCTTCAAGTTTTACAAAGGTACTATCAAAATCGATTATTATATTTGTATTTAAGTCAGATAGGTTCATAAAATCGATAAAAACAAGGAGTAATATATCAGAAATATTAGGTATCTGGAAATTCAAAAGATGAATTTTATCAATATTAATTGTATTATTAGTTATATTTAATAATATTATGGATAATACTGGTCAAATCCTCCTCATCACTTTGGTCACCGCGATTGGAAGTAGCATTACTACATATTTATATCGCAAGAGAAAGATAGCAAAAAAGGACTATAGTTTGTCAGATCATGCCAAGACTAAAAGACCCGACATAACTATCGGGATGTAAACGATGATTGGAGTTTTTTAATAAGCAAGTTATAATTGCCTCATGATTTATTTCTGACGTGAAGAGGTTTTCCAAATATAAAATATTACTACTTTTAATAATCCTTCTCGGTGCATTCTTACGTTTCTACAATCTCGACTGGGGCGATCAAAATTTTTTCCATCCAGACGAAAGGAACATAGCAATAGCCACTTCAAATATTAATTTTATTAGAGGTGACTATAATCCTGACTTTTTTGCTTACGGAAGCTTTCCCATTTATATGATTTATATCGTTTCGAAGGGAGATTTCGAAACTTCACTATTATTTGGAAGGTTATTAAGTGCTATTTTTTCTACTATAAGTTTGTATCTAATATACCTCATAACCAAAAACCTACTTTTTTCAATATTGCTCAAAGATGGTGAATCAATTAAGAAAACTAACAAGATTGAAACATATTCATTACTTGCTGTCGCATTGGCAGCTTTCTCTCCGGGTTTAATCCAATTTGCACACTTCACAACATTTGAATCATTTCTTACATTTGAGTACTTGTTGTTTACATTTCTGGCACTCAAATTATTAAATAAGCCTTCTTTCCTCAATTATGTATTTATAGCAGTCATAATGGGACTTTCTGTAGGAACGAAGATAGTCAGTCTCTTTTTGGTTGGGGTATTTCTAGTGATTCATTTCTTCGTTAATCTCAAAGGAAGAACGAAGGATACAAATAAGTTGAAATTTATTATTAAATTCCCTTTCAAATTTCTTAATAATAAGTTCTTTTCAGCGGTTCTGTTATCAATCCTTATTTTCGTTCTCACAAATCCATTTATTTTTCTAGATTATCAAAACTTCAGAAATTCACTTAATTATGAAAGTTCTGTTGCAAGAGGCACACTGCCAGTTTTCTACACACAACAATTCTTAGAAACCATTCCATTCGTATATCAAGTTTTGTACGTTTTCCCAAGTCTGATAAGCTGGCCACTTACGATTTTCTCGTTATTTGCACTGTTTTATCTGATTATTTATTGTCTAAGGTATGGTCTTAGGTACATTTTCAAAAACGAATCCAAGACCAAACTTCCTATTATTGTATTCACGCTTATCGGGCTAGGTTACACCGCCTTCCACTTAACAATGTATGTTAAATGGAGTCGATATATGGTTCCTTCAATTCCTTTTTTAATAATTGCCTTCGTCATAGTTCTGGTAAATCTTTCGTATAAACGTCATAAAATGATTAGATTGATTTCGAAATCCACATTATTTGTGGTTTCAATATTTGCAATTATTCAAGGGTTGAATTTCTTTACAATCTATCTTAAACCCGACCCTCGACTTGAAGCTGCAACTTGGCTAAAAGACGATGCAGAGAATAGCGATACTTTTGCAGGAGAAGTCTACGATATTGGAATGACTGCGTTCAATGGAGCTGTAGGCAATCATAGAATTACCGAGTATGACTACTACAATCTTGACGATGGAATAAACGATCAAGCTGAATTAGAATCACTTAACAAGTTGATGGATGAGTCAGAGTATGTCATTGTGCCCGCCGAGAGAATATATCCTACAAGAGTTCGACTGAAAGATGAATTCCCAAACGGATATCGACACTATGAACAACTTTTTGAGGGAGAATTGGGGTTCGTCAAAGTTGCTGAGTTCACCAGAACCACATATCTAGAAGATTTATTTGATATTAGTTTTTATAGTGGAGGAATATTTATGCCTTTGAACTACGATGAAACATTTAGAGTTTTTGATCAACCTACTGTAACAATCTTTAAGAAAAACACATGAATATTGTAATGTTAACTACTTATTATCACCCTCATGTCAGTGGACTCACACTTTATTTCCAGCGTTTAGCTGAAGAATATGTAGAACTTGGACATAATGTCACAATTTTGTGTGCACAACATGATAAAAATCTAAAGAGCAAAGAAATTATCAAAGGAGTAAAAGTCATAAGAACTCCTTATCTAATCAAAATTAATAAAGGCATGATTTTGCATAAAATCATTATTGATGCTTGGAAACCATTGAAGGAGGCTGATGTATTGCATAATAATCTCCCATCCATAGAAGCGCTTCCAGTGGTAATACTGGCTAAGCTGTTTCGTAAGCCA
>CALMQQ010000326.1 GCA_937871845.1 uncultured bacterium | reverse complement strand
AAACTCGACAAATTGATACTCAATGAGTATCAATCTCAGTTCTTTGGAATATAACTCCGACATGCGAGCGGGCCCACCTCAAAATATTGCCCCGGTCGATCAAACATTTTGATGGCAAACTTATTCAAAATCGGGTCTTGTGATGTGTTCCAATTCACGGTAGGTAAGAGTCCATAACCTATGCAAATAGCGCTTTCAGCGATGCCTAGCTCAAAATCAAACTGATATCCGATATTATGGGGACCAATAACAGATGAATCTACAGGATAAATATCTCCGTTACTAACCGATGAGCGCAACACGCTCATTGTTGCATCAATACGATCAAAGGCGTAATGAACCATTGGTAATGTGTTGATTGACTCCACGATATTACCAACGGCAATGTTAGTCAACGAAGCCTTAAATTCACCTGTTGTCCAGACTAAGAGGTAACAATCTACATTATCGGGATTGAAAGTTATACTAATCGGATTACCCGATATGACTTTAGGGTAAAGATCTGATTTCAACATAACAAAATCTTTAGCTGAATATGCTACAACATCATATTCTCCAGTTGCTTCAGAGACCACTAAAGTACTCTTAACAGTCGTTCTCAAGGGTCCGGCGTTACTATCGGACCCTACAGTATAAATCTTCCAAAAGTTTGTTTCCGGAATACGCAACATGTTCTGATAAATGGTCAAATCATTTGAGTTTAATACAACAAGCTCATCTTGAATATCGGAACCTCGATTAGACATCGCATTCACAGGATCGGAGAAGTTCAAGTATCTCTTCACTAAGCGGTACAGTATAATCACGACTATAACAATTGCACCAATTGCGATCACTATAGCTGTATAGTTTTGTAGGGATGATGTCTTTCTCATAAAGTGATACGGTAAATCCCTCTACCGCTTCGTAAGATATCTTTTTAGAATATTTACCCTTTGGGTTATATTCAGTCAAGCGTCGGAACAAGCTTAGAATAGGATAGCCATGACTGACAACAATGATATGCTTATTTGGGTCATCTTTCAGCTCTTGACAACGTTCTACAAAAAATTCGAACATACGTGCAGTCATGGCTTGGATAGTTTCTTTTGGTGGTGGCAACGTTTTGTGATGGCCTTCCATGCTAGGGTGAAAATCTGTCTCATAATTGATAGACTCTTTTGACCAATGTCCTAAATACTCGCCTAAACGACAATCTACACGGATTGCATCCTCGTCACTAAATTTTACTGCTGTTTGACGAGTCCGCGCATAAGGGCTGGAATACACTACGACGTTACTCTTGGAATAATAATCCGAATGAGGAGGTAAATGCAAGAAATCTTCAATCAAAACAGGATCGAATTTTGGAGCAGCTGGATCACTGCTCCGCCCGTTATCATAAAGCTTCTCACCGTGTCTTACAAACGTGATCATTTTCGATGATAGCCTTTAATTATTGCAAGATCTCTTATAAATATCACTTATTATCAAGATATTGATCATAAGTGATACGTTTCTAAACAGCTAAAACACCAGGATGGCACCGAAGAACATCTATGTCATTTTTGGTCGGGAATCTTTCGACAAAGATTTTGAAGACGTTGATAAGTATTTGGATACTAGCGATCAAGACTCCATTTATGTTTTTGTTAGTCCTAACTACTTTTCCAACGAATCTAAAGCTCTGAATGATAACAACAATGTCTTTCGTCTAGTTGACTTCATTGCCAATGTATTCCCACCAGAATGGCGTCAGAGTTCAACAGAGTATACGCCCCTTCGATGGCTTATGTACTCGGACGAGGCCCCCATTTGGTATTGTACTTGGGATGAACAGATCTTCGAGGATATGGACTACTACACTCATACCTATAACTTTGGCAATAAGTCGAAGATCTTGTTCGGGCCCATTACCCCTGGCACTGGCAATAAGCCAGGGCAAGTAGAGATGGCTGAAGAACCATTAGAGTCACGGATTACAGATCCTGAAATCATTCAACTTGGAAAGGCACATCGTGACATTTATCAAACCGCTGGCTATGATAAAGGGATAAACGGTCCAGTCCCTGGATGGTCATTGCAAATTGGCAACTCTTGGCTGACACGACTGGCTGACTTACATCGTCTACGTATTCGTAATGCCCAAGATGCAATTCCCTTTCATGATTATGACAGTCTAGAGAAGCTATCAGCTGCCTTAGAAAATCCATTGATTCACGATTCTTTCGCTATTGGACGAGATCTTCGAATGTCTATTACAGAAAGCTCGTCTACACGACGACATATATATGAGTTGACGATGAAACTGTTAAAGCTTAAGTGAACAAAGATTTACCGATATTTCGGTAAATATTAACAGTTAATAAGCCTGTCGTTTGACTAAGATTCAAAATTAAACCAAATTGGTATCTACTGACACGACAGCGTCAAAAGAATGAACTACAGTACGTCCAGGCCACGGAAGATGCACCTTCCAAATCTCGGCATTGGCTTTCACTTTTAAATCTGGTTGGAATGTCTTCTTATACTTCCCATCCTCGTGTGGAGCACGCATATAATGAGAATATGCAATAGCATTCTCGATCATCATATCAAGATGTTTCCAGACATCAACTTCAAAAATATCTCCAGGGAATGTTTGACGATTTCGCAAAAATCCTATAATAGGATCGACATACAGATTGATAATACCATTAATTATAGGATTGATGTCCTTTGGAATGATCAACACCGGTAAGATTTCGAGGATAACATCCTTGTCACGGCTCTTGATACGATCCCATACCGGATGGCTAGTTTCAATGAAGTATTCCACAACTTCACGTGAATCCTTAGGCTCTAAAGCATTTTCAAGAACTCCATTGATCATGCATGGTTTGACGGGTACCGTCTTCTTAAGAGCTTGAAGTCGTTCCATTTCCTTCCCGAATGTCTCGATAACTCTAATCAAGTTTTTCTTTACGTGCTCAGCATGGACAGCGGAATGCTCCATTAACGTTAGTTTTAGTTTAATTACTTGTTTTAATTAACTACATTCATCGATAGCAGAGCAATACTTCCAATGATATTATTATTGTCTACGAACATCAAGCATGAGACTCTACTTCTAATTCAACCATTAATATCAGTAAATTTAATGTCTGCTCTTTTACAGGAGTATTGTAAAGTTCCGATTGGAACTTTTCACGATTAATATCTTCGATATCACATCACCATTAGTTCAGGCATTTGGCTTACTCTCGGACCTGATTCCAAATACAATTTGTAACCATCATCCAATACATGTCGATCAATAATCATACGAAGGTCAGAACTCTGATAATACTTAGTGGCATACGCTAATTGACATTGAAGTAGCAAACGTTCCGTATCACCTCCATAGCTTGGGAACTTCTCCTTATAACGGTAAAAGAAGTCCTCAAGTTTGTCGATATCAAGAGTCCAACCAGAATTCTCTACCTGTTGTTTAAAGATCATGGCCAATCCCATAGCAGAGTACTCTTCAATTTCGAAAGACCATTGAATACGTCGTCTAAGCCCTGGCTGTGCTACAAAGATACTTCGTTCTAGTTGTTCCTTATAGCCAATGAAGATAAAAATATAGTCGTTAGAATGCTCATCCATATATCGATTAATCATGGTTAGAGCTTCCATTCCATAAGAATCTTGCTGACATGTGTACAACAGATAAGCCTCCTCGATGATAATCACCTTGCCAATATTATCATCCAATAACTTCTTGGTCTTCTCTAGAGTATGACCCAAATGACTTCCGACAAGATCTTCACGACCGATAACAATGTAATTTTCGGACGAATCAAGGCTTTGTCTATATTCAAGGAAACTTAGCTCTTCATCCGCGTCACGATCACCGGCAGGACAAAGATTGGCACGAACTTCATAAGAGGCTTCATTGGCGGCTCTGCACAACGAATAGATTTCGGCTTTCTCTTCAGTAGGTGCTTCAAGAGTATTAAGGAGTTGAATAGCATCATACAAAGAATCACATACCTGGGCAAGTTTTGCACATGGCGTCATTCCTCTTATAACCTGAAGATGTCCATCGATTGATAATTTACCATCAATATTACATTGTTTATGATTGTTCAAAATCCCCATATTGCTCCAGATATCTGCTACAAATCTTGCCACTGTTGATTTACCTACACCAGGAGGACCTAAGAACACAGCATGCATCTTCTTGAAGCTTGGTGGAATACCCTTGCAACTCAGGAGTAGCATAAGCTTTATCTGAGAGATAAATGCCTCTTTGACGCTAGTCATCTCGATCATTGAATCCAAACGTCGTAGAGTTTGTACTATCTTAGGCCGATTTTTGATGATAACAGGTGGATAAGAATCATTCTTGAGGAAGATATCGATGAAATCAGGGATAGTATTCTGCTTCTTTAATGTAGCAGACGTGATTAGTCTCGAAGATCTTACAGAAATACGACCAGGAGTTGCTGTAAGCGACATAAACAACAATCCTTTTAATGACCCGTATTTTACCCATAGTTTAATACTCCATCACAAGTGGTGATTTAGTTAATAGTTGTGTCTTAAATTTATCGAGTTTTGTTATCCATCGATAATAGACTCTTTAGTAATAAATGACAAAATATTGTTGGTCAACATATAATATTCGTATTTGGCTTGTGGCCCGAGTTTTTGGATTCAAATTAGATTGTTCTTAGCATACTCTAAGTATTTAAAACATTAATGCCAATAATCCTTGGATTGTGTTGCATTAGCAAGACATTACAAGATCAAAAGATTCCTGTTAAATGCCGAGTCATTCAACGTAAATATTATACTGTCGAGAAAGCCATCGAAGCAGCTGAAGCTAATCTGAGAGACGTGCTTACACTCTTGAAATATTGTGTCGAAAATAAGATTTACAGTGTCAGGCTTTCATCAGAACTTCTTCCACGTTACACTGATCGTGAAGTAGAGAACTACTCGATGGAACAGTTTCAACCTTGGTTTACGAAGATTGGGAAGTTCGCCGAGCTGTATAATATTCGATTAAGCTTTCATCCAGATCAATTTGTTGTGTTATCATCAGATGATCCGAGAATACTTCGATCGAGCTTTGATGAGCTAAGTTATCAATGCGAGATGTTAAGTAGAATGGGGGTACCACCAGAGTATGGTGTCTGTAACATCCACGGAGGAGGTGTTTATGGACTAGATAAAACTATTGTAAAGCAGCGTTGGGCTGATAACTACTCACGTTTACCCGAGCATGTCCGAAGATATTTGACCATTGAGAACGACGAGAAGTCGTATAACCTGGAGGATTGTCTGGATATTAATAAATTGTGCGGTGTACCAGTAGTTTTTGATTCCTTTCACGAAGAATGTTACAGAGCCCGCGAACAAAATCCGGAAACGCGCAAAAGATGTGATACCCCATTGGAGATATTAATCCCAAGAGCTTTAAAGACATGGACATTCAAGCATTCTGATAATAATGTATATCAAAAGTTCCCGATGTGTCATGTAAGTAATCAACGTTTAGTTGGAGGTAACCCAGACAAAATGGGAGCTCATTCTGATTTCATTGAACGTTTCCCTGATATCTTATGGATATATTCAAAGTTAGCTGAAGATCATCAGTTACCATTATACATCGATGTTGAAGCTAAGTATAAAGACCTTGCAATCTTTGATTTACGAACACGACATCCAGAGATGATTTAATTAAGTAGCAATAGCTACTTAATTACATAACATGACCAACTGCTGCATAATACAAGGGTGTGTTGCCAAAATCATCTCTCACATCGACTTTAATACCTATATCGATGAGAATTTCAATAGCTTGATACCACCCAAAAGCGGCTGCGTAATGTAACAATGAACGGCCTGCAGAATCCCTGAACTCTAAAATAGATTCGTCAGATTCTTGCAACAACGCCTCGATCTCATCTACGGAAAGTACATCATGTGACATCGATGGAGGCGACATATTTTTTTGTCAATGACATTGGTAAAAAAATTATTCAATCGTCGCAGTCAGAATCAGAATCACATCGTGGCAGATACTCCTCATATTCTCCAGCTCGCTTCAACTTCGAGATCATATGATACAAGATCGATGGAGTCCACGGGTTATCATACTTGTTCTTTGGAATATATCTTGGATCAGATTTACTTAGATCACTTCTGGCGTTCATACGTTCAGAAATCTGTGATCGCGTCGGCTTCTTATGCAACTCGGAGTACAATTCGTCAATCACAGGCTTAATGTACTCGCCCCAGCACCTTCGAGCATCTTCAAGTGCAGCTTGCTTCCGAACATGAGAGATATGAGTTGGGGCCTTTGATACATCGGGAATACCAAGACGCTTCTTCTTAGCATTCGGATCAGTCTTCAATGCTTCTTTATACTCTTCGTCGTAACGCTTCTTAATCTGAGCCATCGCATCCTTAGTTCGTTGACCAATTTTTTCTCGCTCCTTCTGATTGACAGCAGCAATGATTCGAAGAATCAAGGGATCGGCATCAAATCCATGTTCACAAGTGACGAACTTAAAGTTCTTCTCGATAAGATTGTTGATAAACGCAGAATTACGTGATAGACGATCAAGCTTAGAGGTGACAACAAAGGCATTATGTTCCTTAGCAAGCTTAAAGGCGTCCATAAGTACAGGGCGTTTCTCAACACCTTTACCAGAAGCATGCTCTTCGAACCAAGTTCCTATCTGAAAGATCCCGGTCTGATTCGCAAACTCCAAGATCGCTTCTTTCTGTGCTTCTAGATCCTCGCTTTGTTCTTTTGTGGAAATACGAATGTAAAACACCCCACCCTTAAGTCCTTCGGGAACAATAGACTGTGTTACCTTCTTACCACGTCCAAATAGATCCTTCGGCTGCATTTGGAGTATTTTTAACAATCGACATTTGTATCCTGCGACCGATTTTCGTATATTTTCGGGTACAATGGGTTTAAAATTACATATTTGTATTGAGAGGAGATGAAAAATAACTCGAGATTTAGATACTCTGAGTAAAATTTTTAGTCGTGAGAAAAACTCATCAAATCACTAAAATAATGATTTTTGACCCGACACTCAACTCGGGTCATTTTTCATGAAAAATAGTCCACAGACTGATAGCTCACGTCAAAAAATTCCGGCCTGGTGTGAAAATGATTTTCAAATCTGATTCGAATATCAAAAA
>CALMQQ010000325.1 GCA_937871845.1 uncultured bacterium | reverse complement strand
TGTTTCACCAGGGTTCAACTTGTAATTTCACTAGAGTGCATATTACACACTCTGGTGGGGGTGGGCATTCTCATAACGGAACCAGAACAAAAATTAGTATATATGATTCAAATGTTACTTGCTGTACTACGGCTGCAATAAATGTATCTAGCCGAATTGGAAAAATATCTGGATGTAACGTATATAATTGTGTTGCGGATGGAATACCACAATCGGTTGCATCCCTAAATTCGATCATTGAAAATTGTAAAGTTAATAACAATGCGGGGGATGGTATGACTTTAGTATCCACGTCTAACGTAAATATAACTAACGTGGAATTTCGAAATAACGTAAACGGAATAACCATGAATACTGCTAGATATTGCACATTTTGTAATTTGGAAATACATGATAATACATCATTTGGTATAAATCTAGTAACTTCTGCGGATTGTATATTCAACTTTCTGACTACTAGTGGAAACTCTACCGCACCAGTCAATTCTGGAAGTGCAGGAAATACTAATAATGGATTTTTTAATTGGGTTAGAGGAGAAGCAACGGCCATATCAACTCTAAACGATTATGATAGTGGGTATTTCTATAGTATAAATGAGGGAGGTTCTGCTGATACTCATAATATATATTTTGATGGGGGTCGGATTTCATCCGAAACTACGGTTAGACATACTGCATCTGGTATTGCATGGAAAATACAACCGACAAGTACTGTACGAACAGAATTCTATCCTATTAAAAATAGATTATTTGGAATACCTGTTAAGAGTGGAGAATTACATACTGTCAAAGTTTGGCTAAGAAGAGATAATACTGGAGTTACTGGAAAATTAGTAATCCCTGGTTGCCAAATGACTGGGTATGATACCGATCTAGAGGCACCTATAACAGCAGCCGCAAATACTTGGGAAGAAGTATCTGTAAGCTTTACTCCATCCGAAGACGTGATTATTAATGCAGAAATACAGGCATATGGTGGAACTACTCACACTCTATATTGGGATGACTTTAGTGTGGACTCCGCAACCAAATTAGATGTATCTTCTGGTAACTATGGATTCTCTAGAAATGGTGTATATGTCTCCAACTATTCAACTAGTGGTGGGGGCGGAACCACCATTCTACCATCTTACAATCTGTTTTGCTAACCATAGTTATTTGTTTTGCTATAAATAACTTTATGGATATAATGACCATTAAAGAAATATTGGAGATCATACTTTCTAGTGCTGCGGTATTAGGTGTGTTATACACCATATGGAAATATGCCAAAAAATTCATAATAAATCCAGTAAAGAAACTCTATACTAAAATTGATAACCTAGATTCATATTTTTCTAAAATGGACTCTGCAATAGAGAACTTAAAAAAGGTGGACAAAGTGGAAGAAGTCGTCCATGCTCTATCTATAGAGGTGAATAATGAAATATTACCTGTCATTAAATCTCTAAGTAAGGAATTTTCTAAGAATAGCGGTAAGTCCATTATGGATAGAATCCTACGTATAGATGATAATACACGATTGGCCGAATTGCGTTCCAAACTCATTGCATCTAACTTGATATCTACGGGTATTATGGAGTTTAATAAAAATGGAGAACTTGTGTGGGCAAATAAGGCATTCTTAGAAATGTGCGGTCTTGGTCTAGATACCTTGCAGGCAAATGGTTGGTTGGTGTGTATTGATGAAAATTCTAGGGAAAGAGTTTGGCAACTTTGGCAAAAT
>CALMQQ010000324.1 GCA_937871845.1 uncultured bacterium | reverse complement strand
TACCGATCCTATGAACATAGTCGGTATAGTTGTCGGGAGCTTCAAAATTAATAACGTGTGACACATTTGGGATGTCGAGGCCACGAGCCGCAACATCAGTGGCAACTAGAATATTCACTCTGTTCTCTTTGAAATTTTTAAGTGATCTTTGTCTCTGATATTGTGTTTTGTCTCCGTGTATTGACTCTGCTTTGAAGCCTCGTCTCTGTAAATCCTCAGATAATCGGTGTACACCCATTTTGGTTCTACCGAATATCAATACTTTTTCAAATTCTTCTTTGATTAACATATCGTGAAGAACTTCCATTTTGTTCTGACCATAGGCGACTTTGACAACATCTTGATCAACATGATCAGCTGTTTCTCTAGTTTTCACTGAGACCATTACTGGATCTTTTGAATGACTTCTGATCAACCCCTCGATTTTGTTATCAAGTGTGGCTGAGAAGAAAAGAGATTGTCGACTTTCTGGTAATTGGCTTAAGATGAATTTAATATCATCTACAAAACCCATATCAAACATACGATCAACTTCGTCTAGAACAATATTTGTGAATCTATTGAAGTTTAAAGCACGTCTTTTTTCCAAGTCTAAAAGTCTACCTGGAGTACCAATTACGAATTGATTATTCATCCTCAACTTGTAAATCTGTTGATTTATACTAGTTCCTCCGATACATACAACTTTATTAACGCCAATTCTGTAGGTAAGTGCATGCAGATCCTCTTCAATCTGAACAGCAAGCTCTCTAGTTGGTGCGATAATAAGTACCTTTTCGTTTTCTAAATTCATAACCTTCTCTAACATCGGCACTAAAAATGCTAATGTTTTTCCAGTTCCAGTATTTGCAATACCGATAAGATCTTTACCTTGAAGTAAATGCGGAATCGCTTGATCTTGAATAGGCATCGGTTTGTGAAAACCTTTGTATTTCAAATTGGATTTAAGTTCGGGACTAATATTGAAGTCCTCGAAAGTAAATTTCGGTTCGTAGACATTTTCTTCGACCGAAGATGTAATTTTATTAATAAATAAGCTTGGGTTTACACCTTTGCTTACTTTGCGATTACTGCGTCGATTAAATCTATTCCTTCGACCATGGCTCGCTTGCCCAAAACGTTGTGTATACATGTATGTATATATAAAGAATTTAACTAAATTCCAGTTTAATGATGAAATAACCTGCTTGTGGCAGTCAGGTTCGAAGGAGATATGCTTATGCAGAGTAACTTGTACTTTTTTGTCCTAAAAACCTTTATGATTCAAATCAAAATGGCTGAGTCATTATAACAGATATTGTGAATATTCACTAATTAATTATGCTGCTAGCACTATCGGATGTTTGGAAGGGATTTTTTGTAGAGTTTAGGGTATGGATTTTCTGCAATCTAAAGTGCAAGTTTAGGCGGTAAAAATAGAGGCAATTTGATTTTTGAACGATTCATTCACAATTATTAATATAAGTTTGTAGCACCTTTCATCTTGTATCTTTCCTCAAGTTCTTCCCATGAAAGTGCTGAAACTGGTTTGGTCCAAGCAACTGTAACTTCGTTTAATGATGTTGCTTTTATGTTGTCTACTGTATTTGTGTAGAATCTAGGTTGGTAAACACCGTCTAATACTTTTGTCTCAAAATGTGTACTTTGTCTATTTCTCATTGTGGGTAGTTAATAATTAAAAATATAATAATTTGTTTAATTCTTAAAGCATTTCAACAATCATGTAATCTGTTGGAAGTTCTGATAACCAATCCTTGGTGGCCTTGTAAGCTGCACCTTTACTTTTTGGAGTATTTTTCTTTTCGATAACTGTTCCGAAAGCAAGCTTTGGTCCTGACATTTTTATAAATTTTGACTTGATACTATCAAGCTCTTGTTCTTGTGAGATTGTTTTATTTACTTTGTACATAATGGTTAATTAAAAATTATGTACATAGTGTAGTTAAACTCTATGAAAGAAACATTTTAGAATTGTAATGATTGTGTTAAGAATTTTGCTTTTGAGGAAGTGTGTAACTGAAGGTAGCTCCGTGGCCGAATTCGCTCGCAACATCAATCTGTCCATGATGAGCTTTTACTATCTCTTTAGAGATAAAGAGCCCCAGACCAAGACCTTCAATATTACCTTTGGCTTTGTCAATTTGGAAGAATTTTGTAAAAATTTTATCTAGTTTTTCTTCATGAATACCTTTACCGAAGTCTTGTACGGATATTTTTACTCCATTTTTTACTTCTTTGACACTAACTATAATTTCGCCTTTCCTTTGAGAATGTTTAATAGCGTTAGTTAGTAAATTCATAGTGACTTGATTTATTCGATTTGGATCAGCCTCAATAGTCAGTTCTTTCATATCACTTTCAAATTTTATAATTCTACCCTTTAACATTGGCTCAACAGCGAGAACTGATTTTTTTGTGTGATCGACTATATCTACTTCACGTATATTTAGTTTGAATTTATTAGTTTCGATTCTACTAATGTCTAACATAACATTTAGTAAATCGGTGAGTTTATTTACTTCGCGTGTGAGTACTGACATATATTTAGGGAAGTCCTTATAGTTATTAATTGAGGATTTTTGATTGAGTAGTTGTAGGTATCCTTTGATTATTGTCAAAGGAGTTTTTATTTCATGACTAGCGATACTAATAAATTCATCCTTTTTTCTTTCTAATTTTTTTTGTTCAGTAAGATCTACAAATAAAAATAGAAATGACTTTTCATCGGGATCAACAATAATACCACTAAGTAATACCGGGACAAGTGAACCATCTTTATGCGCGATTTCGATTTCGATTGGACCCCCGTAGCCGTATTTTAGGATTTTCTTGATGGTGTCAGATTTTTGTTGATGATATGTGACTGGTACAACAGAGATCAGTTCAAGTTTTTTTTCTTTGACTTCACTCAGTTTATAGCCCAACATTTTTAGGAATTTGCGATTTGCATTCGTAATATGTCGTTGTGAATCTGTGAAGATCAATCCAACGATATTAGAGTGAATGAAATTGGAGAATAATGCCTGTTCTTTCTTTGCGCTTTTTTCAGACTTCTTTTTATCGGAAATATCAGAAGCAGAGATTATTAGAAATGGATTTGAGTCGTCTGTATTTATGAGGGTAACACTAACATTGACGTATATTTTGGTTTCTTCGGCTAGATAGAGGATGTCTTCGTAATTAGAAGTTTTGAAATCTGTTATATTCTCGATAGTTTTTATCAAGTGATCTTTTGAACCTGTAGCGTTGTTCCAGGGTGGACATTCATATATTTTATTTCCTAGTAATTCCGTTTCACCACCAGGGACTAAGATTGAGAATGCCTTATTTACTTCTAGCACAGTTCCGTCTGTACTCGTTACCGCAAAGAGAGTTGTATTTTCTTCAGAGACATATTTGAACTTTTGTCTAGCATATTCTAGATTTTTCGAAGTCTTTCGGAGTTCTCGAAGATTGCCAATAAATTTTGAAGTAATGTAGGCAATTATTATTGACTGTATGAAAAATTCCAAAGTGGGCACAAGATAGGTAGATTGTGTTAGTTTGAATTCCCAGGCTGGATGCATAAGAAAGAAGTGGGCTCCCAGGGTAGTAATAAATGTGGCAGATACCCCAGCGTAGAATTTACCTGTTAATGAGTGAAACATCACAACTAACGTGAGTAGTTGGAAAGGGGCTGGATAAAGTCCTTCCTCTAGATACATTCTTGAGGAAATTATAATTGTAGCAGTAAGGATAGGTGCGAATAGGTTGGATACTATTTTAAGTAAATTTATCAAAGTAGACTTAAATTTCAAGTTCTCGTTTTTGGTTTGTATTGCTTTCTTAAAATTCATTTATTTTAATACCTGAAGGCTTTACATCTGTTGTAAAATTAGTCATGAATAAAAAGCAAAATCTGAAATCTAAGGTACATAAAACTAAAAGTTCTATCACTGTAATATCTGGCTATCTCCAAATGCTTCGTGCAAATATTAATAAAGCAGATAATTCTGATTTTATTGAAAAAAACCAGAAATTAGTTCAAAAGGCTAGTGATTCTTGTACATCTTTGCTTGAACAAATCCAAAGTATCGAAAGAGACCTCGATTAGGTCTCAAGCATTCTGTATCCAAAGCCTCTCAAAGACTGTATATAGTTTGTATCCTTGCCCTCTAGTT
>CALMQQ010000323.1 GCA_937871845.1 uncultured bacterium | reverse complement strand
CTGGTGATAAAAATATCCTCACGTTTCACTTTGCCCGAGTTGAAAACTTCCTCAAATGCTTCTCCAATTTCTTTCTCATTGCCATAAACAGCAGCACAATCGATGTGTTTATAATCTGCTTCAAGTAATGCATATTTAACAATTTCTCCAACTACCCCTTTCTCTGACCTCCATGTTCCAAGACCAAAAGATGGCATAGTATTTCCATTGTTCAGTTTGAATTCTGTATGGATCATATCAAAGAAAAATAAATTAATATATAAGCAAATTATATATCACTTTGAGTATAGAATTTCTATTCAAATTGACATGTAAATCTAGTTTTATTAGATATTTGATATTTGTTATAGTTTAGATGAACTTAAAATTCCAGAGATTATAAATGCAGAAAATAGTTATCATCATTGTTGTATTACCATTAATATTCCTAGTGTATTCGAGAGAATTGATAAATACAAAAGCTCAATCGACTGAAGATATTAACACAAGTGTTGCCCCAGGAACTGAGTGGCAAAACGTACCAGGGAATGCTCTATACAATACTGAAGAGTTCTCAGTGATGCAATTTGAAGCTAAATATGACTGTACTGGAGATGGCCTTGGTGATACAGCAGAAGCTTGCGGTGCTGTTGCGAATTCTGGTTTCGGTTTGGATCATCGGGACATCATTTCTTTTGATCCTGACAAAGTTGTTTCAACTGCAGAAGGTGCTCCAATTGTACACATCAGTCTCAATCAAGCAGAGAATGCTTGTCCTGCAGGGACATATTTGATAAAAAATGATGAATGGATGACAATTACTCGAAACGCAGAACTTCAGTCTGCAAACTGGATTGACGATGTTGTGGGTTCTACAATTACAGGATTAGGAGGATTAAAAAGAGGTAATGTTTGCGTTATAGATGGAGTTAGTTATGATGGTGAAAATCCTGAATACGGAACATCTCGAGATGAAAAATCTAAAATTATATTATCGAATGGAACTGAAATATGGGATTTGTCTGGGAATGTGTGGGAACATCTTCGCATAGACGATGCTGATAGTGTGATACCTCGTGTAAATATGCCGACTTTAAGCACTACTGCTGATGATGGAACTTCTGGAGGTTGGGGAGAATTCACAGACATCGACGGTTATGGCATGCTTTCTTACGACATCATAAGACCCTTGGATTCATCATATAATTCAACTCATGGGGTTGGACGGATCTGAATATTTGGTGATGATGAAGTATCCGCTGGTTTGAGAATTGCATTACGTGGAGGTTCATGGACAAGCTTAATCGATGGTGGTATTTTCACAATGAGTCTAAGTGTGGCTGATGTAGGAAGCAACGAAGATATTGGCTATCGCTGTGCTGGTCCTGCAATTGTTTACCCTACAAATACCCTTACCCCTACATTAGTTCCAACAAACACGCCCCAACCTACTGTGACACCAACTCCAGTAATAGATATGAGGATTACAAATATTAACGCTATCTACATATTAACTAATGTCTTTACATATTATTACCCTTACAACAACAATATTAAATTTAAAGGGATAACACACCCATTGGCATTTGTGAAGATTACAGTTAATTCTGAACCTAAGATTTGCGAAACTACTGCAGACGCAGAAGGGAACTTCGAATGTACATTCTCATATATTGAGAATGGTTTGCATACAGTGACAATAGTAGCAACAACTACTGATGAACAGGTCATAACTTATCCTCAAATTACATTAGGGATTAACATGAGTTTGGTGCCAACTGGCAATGGTTCTCTCATCTCAGTAATAGTTGGAGCCATTATTTTTATATTTGGTATACTAATTACTCGGTTTAAATCACCACGTCTTAATTACAAATGACCTTCCTATCACATGCACTCGTTGGGGCTTCAATCGGAGTTGCGTTATCAAATATCACTGGAGTAGATTCAAATTTAACAGTTCCATTGAATATTGGACTTTCATTGCTTCCGGACATTAATTTAATCTGGAGGAAGATTTCCGACCACCATAATGATATTACACATTACCCATTTCTCTGGGTGGTATTAGCAACAATTGTGTGGTATTTAGAGCCTGCGACACATATATATTCTATGTCGATTTTATTGTCTGGATTATTCCATCTCATTTTAGATACTTTTGGGATGAATGTAGGTGTTCATTGGCTCGCGCCCTTCCATTCAAAAGAGTTTTCGTTTACTAAAATACATCCACAACCCAAACAAAAGTCTGTGAAATCAAAGATCAATCAATTCCATAATTCAAAACATAGTTACATCGAACTTATTACGATTTTGGCAAGTACCTTTGTAATCTGGGCATTATTTTAGTAACTCGTCTAGTTCTTCGACTTTATCGATAATGGCTAAGGGTTTGGCTTCTCCTAAAATTTCTCTAGAGTGCAATCCCCAAGTAACCCCTATTGCATCAATATTGAGTTTCCTGGCTTCATTTATATCTCCAACTGTGTCAGTCACAAATATACAATCTTCCGGCTTTGCATCATATTTGTCCATTATCATTTGTAGTTTCTCCACCTTGCTTGGATTTATGTGTACATCATAAATATCATCAATAAACTCACTAATTCTTTTCTCAGACAGAAAATTTTCAATTCCCTCTCTAGGAGAACTACTACAAATCACAATTGTTCTGTCATTGTATTTTTTCAGGAAATCATACAAAGGGTAAAACTCAGTCTCTACTACTCTTTTGTTATACATATCAAAATATATTGGATAATGTTCCTTCTCATATCTAATAGCTGGTTTTAACATGGGATTAGATTTCCCATGATCAATATGGTCTTGTTCTGTTACATCGGGGAAAAATTTCCGTGACAATTCAAGGTGAAGTTGCATAGTATTTGCAAGGACACCGTCGAAATCGAATATTATTACTTTTTTCATATTATAATGACTGATTATAAATCTCTAAGATGCCTGAGTACATATTTCTCAAGAGTCTGTCTAACTTCAATATCAGGAATTTCTTTTATTTTCTTCTTTAGAGTCTGAACTTCACTCACATCTTCAAGCTCCTTAAGAATTTTAGCACCTTGCTTAGATAAAATTGATTTGTCAGTCAGAACTCGCGCTATATCTACGCCTTCTTTTATATATGTATTTAAGGCTGTGTTTTGGTCTAATTTTCGTTACTTCGGAAGGCTCAACAATCCTTTAATCACAACTTTCTTTGTCTCATCTTTATTAAATACTACATTCAAATATGTCTCTGCGCCATATTTTGATTTTGAGATGTATTTTAAATGCGGTAATAAATCTTCCTTATAATAAGCTCTTTGCCCAGTGAGATTTGAGAATATCTTATGTATTGGTTTAACTTCCAAAATCCCCATCACCACTCTGTAGTTGCTATTTAATATTGGCTTCAATAAAGTTTCAATATGTTCGATCGTTAGATTTGTAAAATCCGCATCCAGGAATAGAATAATATCCCCTTTGGCTTTTTTAATTCCCTCTGCCATTGCATTCCCTTTGCCTTGATTTAGATGGATATCGATAATTTGAATCTTATTTTTGAAATTATTAATTTCTTCAAGAGTGTTGTCAGTTGAGCCATCATTAATACAAATTACCTCATCAACTTTGGGAGATTTCAATATCACCTCTAATACTGTAGTGATTGTCTTTTCCTCATTATATGCAGGAACGATTGCGCTAATAAAGTGTTTTGACATATAGATTAGATTAATTAGTGGGAAAGTATAGCATGTGATGAGAAGGGGTGGAATGTTTCCGATTTAGTCACAAAGCGGGACCGACGGGACTCGAACCCGCAACCTCACGCGCTTGCCCCGTAAGA
>CALMQQ010000322.1 GCA_937871845.1 uncultured bacterium | reverse complement strand
TTAGTGGATTTGATAATAAGAGAAAGTTTGATAAGGTCTTAGGCACCACTATAAGTTTAAATAATCCAGCAATTTCATTTAAAGTATTCACTACATGTGGAGGAGTTATTCATTTAACTAGACTAGCATATAGCACCAAATATTTAAAGGGGTGGAATCATATAGCTACCAAGGTATCCACTATTCAAGGAAATACTGAAATATCATTATATATTAATGGGTTAAAGAGAGATTCTATTGTGTTACAAGGAATACATGAAATAGTTTATAATACTAGTTCTCCATTTATTATTGGTGGATATAGTGGTAGATTAGGATCAAGAAACACCGAAAAATCCATAATTAATAACGGCTATTTTAAAGGCCGTGTATCATCTATAAAACTGTATGATCGGGTGTTATCAGATTTCGAAATACGGGCACTTGCAATGGGAATGCCAGGAGTTTATATCCCGGCAATATCAATACCCATAAAAATACCAAAAATGTCTGGAATCGAATTTATTGATGGTTTACACATCAATAGGTATCGAGGATTTAAATCAAATATATTTGATTTAAAAATAAAGAATTTTTCCGATGACCCCGCACTTCAAGAAGTGGTTAAAAATTACATCTTATCAATTATTGACGATATCAAACCTGCAAACACCACATTACATAACATAAAATTTGAATAGGGTTATTTTAATTATAAATAATTAGAATGAATCCTACGGATAGACTTTTACAGAAAATGCCCTTTATGCGAGGGTTATTTGCAGATAATGACGTTCAAAAAATAAACGACCGATTTGCAATATTTGATGGTGCATCCATCTCCAAGGAAAAAAAGGTTCAACGACTATCTACAGTAAACCGCTACGATTATAACTTACAGAACCCATCGGGTGGTGGGTATATGGCCGTATCGTATTATAATCAATTGATGTATAGTGCATCTTCTGATAATAAAAAGAAGAGAATTGATGACTACCGTTCCATGGCAAATTACCCAGAAGTTGAAAGACCACTCCGGGAAATTTGTAAAGAATTTTTTGTTGAAGATGATCGTGGAAAACTTCTAAAATTTAAACTTGAAGGAGAGCACAACTCCGAAGTTCAATTGCTATTAGAGGACGAGTTCTATTCATTTATTGAAGAGTTAAAACTTAGGGACCGTGGTAAGAAGTATATTTGGGATTGGTTAGTAGAAGGAGAATTATTCTTCGAAAACATTGTGTCTATGCAAAAACCTGAATTAGGTATTATTGGATTTAGACGAATATCCTCAGATAGATGTGATCCATTGTACTACGACTTAGATAATGAATTGATAGACACCTTCATATTGAGAAATAAGTCATTTGACATGTACCCATTTCAAATTGGATATCAGCATGCACAGACTAATTCGCACGGCCCAAATCACACTAACCAAATATTGTTTTTAAATGAGAAACAAGTGACATATGTTGCAAATGATAGGTGGGCAGATGGTAAGAAGTATAGGCTTCCTGTGTTATCATATGCAAATAGACCGTATAGACAATTATCCCTGATTGAAGATTGTACTATCATATATATGCTGGCAAGGGCACCAGAACGTTTAGTATTTAATATAGACGTGGGTAATATGAACCCCAGTGCAGCAGATCAACATATTAGAAAATTAATGTCCCAGTTCTGGGCAAAGAAGACTCTAACTAATGATGGTCGAATTGAGAACATGTACGATCCACAAGGAATTACGGAAAATTTCGTATTCCCGAAATATAATGGGGGGAATGGATCTTCGGTTGAATCGTTAGCAGGTGGTAAATCCACCCCGGATAATCTAGAAGTTCTCAACATATTTGTTCAAAAATTATATCAATCCTTACGTGTTCCGTTGGGTCGTCTTAACTCAGACACGCAATATTCTGACGGTGAGGCAATATCTAGAGAGGAACTTGCATTTGCTGAATATATTATTGATATTCAAAAAATGTGGGCGGCGGCAATTAAAAATGCATTTATTGTCCACTTAAAACTCAAGGGTAAAAGGTTATTAGAATCCGCAAAAAAATTAGATATTCGAGACATTGTTCAAAATAGTGAAACTG
>CALMQQ010000321.1 GCA_937871845.1 uncultured bacterium | reverse complement strand
GGTCTAGTTCGAATTTATCTCTATCATCAAGAGGTGCACTTGGTGCAACAACTACAACAACTGGAAATTCATCTACATTTATTGGTTTTCCACTTGAGAGATCGATTTCCTCAACTCCGTATTGTCTCCCTAATACTTCTTCTATTGTAGTTAAACTACTTAATATTGATTGTGACTGTGTTGGTACTCCTGTCTCAGACTCTTCACTCTCAGGACTAGGGAATTTCGAGTAAAAACCAATTTTCTTCTTGTCGTTTGATGCTGTTAGCTTCAAAATTCTAGATGTAGTCTCATATTCTAAGTTATCTACAGAGGCAACCACAGGAATCACCTCTGTTGCACTATCTTTTACAAAAGCCACCCCTAGGAAACCCTGTGCAACAGAAAATTTGTCTTGTCCGTATTCACTGAATTGTATTTGTCGAATACCTTTGTTTTGTGCACTTGTCTCAAAATCACTTGCTTGTGGATCTTTTATATCTAAGACTACTTTTCCATTTGAAGTTTTTGCGTACTCCTCGAGTAAATCAAGAACATTTTGTTTTGCTTCTGCAAGGTTGGGAGGAATATTGTCCGAAAAATAGACTTCGATTGTCACATTTTCTTCAAGTTCACTTATTATCTCTTTTGTTGTTTGGCTGATTGAAAAGTTTTGTGAATCGGTGGTGTCGATTCTCACAAAATATTGAAGAGACAGGTAATTTATAAGAATCAGAACAATAACTGTAAGTATTAAAATAGCTTTGTTACTCTTAAAATTATTCAGAATAGAACTGATATTTATTTTCTTAAATGATTCTGATAATGACTTAACATTAGGTACTTCAATTTTTTTTATTTTTGGAATAGTAATCTTCATTTACCTTTATTTTGAATTTTATTAAAACTAAAAAGCGTAATCATAAAAGTGAGAATCATCACCGAAATATAATAGAGAACATCTCTCGAGTCTAAAACACCGCGCGCAATAGATCTGAAATGTGCTCCGAGCCCAATGAACTCCATAATTTGATGATATCTTGCAGGTATGACCTTTAGAACATCTTCCTCTCCAACTAAATATAAAATAGCAAGTAAAAACGAAGATATAATAAATGCGATAATTTGGTTTTTGCTATTAAGTGATATTGCCAAACCAATAATAATATAAACTGAAGCAACTAGTAGCAATCCAAGATATGCAGTCGCAGTTTGCCCGATATCAGGATTTCCCAGATAATTGACTGTGATAAACGCTGGAAGAGTAGTTAGAAGCATAAAAAATGCAATTACAAGATTACTTAGGAATTTCCCAAAAATTATCTGTAATTTTGTAACAGGTAGAGTCATTAAAACTTCAAGTGTGCCATTTTTGAGCTCTTCTGCAAAACTTCTCATCGTAAGTGCAGGAATGATTATAATCCAAATCAATGGAATGAATTCGAAAAGTTTTCTAAGATTCGCTTGATTGTCAACAAATACGTTTCTACTAAAATAAACACCAATCATTAATGCAAACACTCCAATCACAATGTAAGCGACTGGACTTGAAAAATATTCTCTTAACTCTTTTTTTGTAATATTTAATGTTTGTTTCACTTTGTAAGTTGTTTAAATAGATTTTCTAAATTATTACTTTCAGTATTTAACCTCCTGAGTATCCATTTCGATTTTACTGCTGTCTTATAGATGTCAATTGATGCAGTTTCCGGATCCGTTGATATAACTTCGTAAGTATTAAATGTTTTTGACTTTGAGGATAGCTCTATACTCATAATCGATTTATTTCCAACCAATTTCTCTCTAAAACTATTCAAATTAGCATCGGATTCTACAATAATTCGTGTCCCTTTTATGTGTTTTTTACTAATTTCTGATGCTTTTCCACTTGCAACTATTTCTCCTTTATTAATAATAATCAATTCATCAGCTATTGACTCAACTTCTGATAATACATGGGAACTAAATAAAACTGTCTTTTCTTTTCCAACATTTTTAATTAGTTCTAGAATTTCAGACTTTTGATTCGGATCAAGACCTGTAGAAGGTTCGTCTAAAATTAGATATTCTGGGCTTCCGATTAAGGCTTTTGCTAATCCAACTCTCTGTTTATAACCTTTTGATAATTCATTAATTTCTTTTTTAAGCACGGATGTAAGACCACACTCTACGGCTAGTTTTTTTAAATCATCTTTATCACTATTTTTTACATTATTAATCATCAAAAGAAATTCGTCTACGCGCATATTGTCGTATAGGGGATTGTTCTCTGGGAGATAGCCAATTTTTGAGGAAATATCTAATTTGTTTTCTAATAAATCTTTACTCTCGTATGAGATACTTCCTGAGTCAGCGAATAAATAACCTGTCATAATCCTCATAGCAGTAGTTTTTCCAGCTCCATTTGGACCAAGAAATCCATATATAACTCCAGGCTGAAGAGAGAAGCTTACATTATCTAATGCAATAGTATCTCCATATTTTTTACTAACAGATTTTACTTTAATCATTAACAGTGGACTAAAACATTTGACTAGAAATGAATTATAACCATACTAAGATTTCTATTGCAAGAATTACTTAAATCAAAGCTGTATAGACTTAGAATGACAGATGTTTTCAGAATTATTATTTTATTATATCTTTTGCTTGACAGTTTTACATATCGGGTATAATATATGAACGTTCATTCATATATCTATGTCGGAAATAATATTAAAAAAAACTAGTATTTTAAAAATACTCGCAGACCCGTCTAGATATAAAATATTAGAATTACTGATCAATTCAAACGGAAAGCTTTGTGTAGGTGATATTGCCGAACAGTCAAAAAATTCACCTTCTGCAGTATCACATCAATTAGCAAAGCTAGAATCAGCTGGGTTGATTAGTCCTTCAAGAAATGGACAACAAATATGCTACCGTTTAGAAAGTAACGAACAAGTAGATATTGTTTTAAAAATTATGAAAACCTTAAGTACAAAAAATTTATATTCAATTAATTAATTTATTATTTTATAAGGAGCAATTATGAACGTAACAGATCAAAATTATAAAGAAGAAGTATTAGACTTCGATGGGGTAGTATTAGTTGATTTCTGGGCTCCATGGTGTGGACCTTGCAGAATTCAAGGACCAATCGTAGAAGATTTAGCAGTAAAACTGAAAGCAAATCCAAAAGTCAAAATTGCAAAACTTGACACTGACCAGAATCCAAACGTCTCAATGGCAAATCAAATCTTCAGTATTCCTACACTTATCATCTATAAAAACGGTGAGGTAGCTGATAAATTAGTTGGTTTAAGAAGTCCTGAAGAATTAGAGCAAAAGATTAAAGAACTGCTATAATAATGCAGTTATATCTAAAAAATGAGTCAATCGAATAATTATCAACCGAATATTATCAATCGATCGAACATCATCATTCGTTCGAATATTATCGAACGAATATTATCGTC
>CALMQQ010000320.1 GCA_937871845.1 uncultured bacterium | reverse complement strand
TACCTGGATGAATATCAGGAAGATAAAGGAAATTTCTGTGACCAGCGATACCGTTAGTGGGAACCATCATCGGATACTTCAGTTCTTCTGAGGTATAATTGTTCGGAGATGAGATTATGAAGTCTCCATTGATTATAGAGGTGATATCGTTTGGGAAGCCCAGAAAATTCATATCATGTGCATAAACCTCACTTGGAAGAACAATAGATATAGCTCTTCCAATCAATACTTTAATTGAATCCACAGTATTACCAGGTCCTAATAGTACAATGGAATATACCAAAGATAGACACAATCCGAAGATAATGATGGTGTTTGCTAATAGGAATTTTTGCATATTAAAATATATCAAGATTTAAATAAGAAGAGAAATAATTCGATTTACTGTATAATTGCTCCAATATGAACAAAATAAAGAACATTAGAAACTTTGCAATAATCGCCCACATAGATCATGGGAAATCAACCCTGTCTGATAGAATCCTTGAATTAACAAATACTGTTACTGAAAGAGAGAGCTCTGACCGGATGATGGATACACTAGAGTTAGAACAAGAGAAAGGAATTACTATAAAGTTGCAAACTGCAAGAATGGAATATCATTACGATGGAAAAATTGATCAATTCCAAAGTGAAAAACCTTACATCTTAAATCTCATAGATACACCAGGACATGTCGATTTCGGATATGAGGTTTCCAGATCACTTTCCGCTGTCCAAGGTGCAATTTTACTAGTAGATGCGACACAAGGTATCCAAGCTCAAACTATTACAAATGTGTATAAAGCTTTAGAATACGAATTGCTAATCATCCCTGTTATCAATAAAATTGATCTACCCAATGCTAATGTTCCTGCTTTAAAGAAAGAACTGGAATTGGTATTTGGATTCGATGAGGAGGACATTTTGCTTACGTCAGGTAAAACTGGAGAGGGAGTTGATATTTTGCTACAAAGGATAGTTGAGAAGATAAGTTCACCAACCGACACTTCTGACAAACCTCTGAGAGCCTTAGTTTTCGACTCCTACTACCATGAACACAAAGGAGTTGTAGCAGAAGTATACATTGAGGATGGTAGACTTCAAAAAGATGATGCAATGAAATTAATTGGATCAAACATAGAGATTGAGCCCATTGAAATTGGATACCTTAATCCCAATATGGTTAAGAACGACTTCATCAATACGGGAGAGGTTGGTTATATTGCCACAGGTTTGAAAAATATCAGAGATGTACATGTTGGAGACACACTTACAACCTTAGCAGCCTATGAAAAAGAGGAGATAAAGCCTCTTGTAGGTTATAAGCCAGTTAAACCTATGGTATTTGCCTCAGTATTTCCTATCGAGAGCGATAATTATAATGAGTTTCGTGATGCAATGGAAAAGCTTGCATTAAATGATGCAGCTTTGTCATACACAAAAATACACTCTCAAGCTCTAGGATCGGGATTTCTTTGTGGTTACTTGGGATTACTACACCTTGAGGTTGTTCAGGAAAGATTAGAAAGAGAATTTAATATTGATCTAATAACTACAGCTCCAAGCGTTGAATATAGGGTGAGACTTAACACTTCCGATTTTTCAAAACTACCAAATTACAACAACACTAACCTCACAGATGATGGATATTATATTATCCGCTCTGCGTCTGAATTCCCAGACCCTTCTCTCATTAATACTATTGAAGAACCTTGGAACAAGATTGAAATCATTGCACCAGAAAAATACATCGGAGGTTTAATGGAATTGGCAAAAGCCCATCGTGGAATTTACAAAAACATGACTTACATCAGCGATCAGTTAATTCACAGCCAAAGACATGTGACTCTGACTTATGAGATACCAACTGCGGAAATTATCACAACATTCTTTGATAAACTTAAGTCTGTTTCTCAAGGATACGCCTCACTAGACTACGAATTTTTAGATTTCCGAGATGGAGATATTGCGAAGGTTAATATAATGGTTAATTACGAGACTATCGAAGCATTATCATTTCTTTCTCACGAGTCGAATGCAGAAAACAAAGGAAGAATTGTAGTAGATAAGCTCAAAACACTTCTTCCTCGCCAACAATTTAAGATTCCGATTCAAGCAGCAATTCACAATAAAATTATTGCAAGAGAGACAATCCAAGCATTCAGGAAAGATGTAACCGCAAAATTATATGGTGGAGATATTACTAGAAAGAAAAAGCTCCTAGAGAAACAAAAGAAAGGTAAGAAACGTATGAAAATGTTTGGAAGTGTTGCGATTCCAAAGAACGTCTTTATTGAAGCCTTGAAAATGTAAAACTAAGCGAGTAGGTTTCTCCCAGTCATCTCTTGTGGTTTGGGAAGACCAAGTAAAGCCAGTATCGTAGGTGCAACGTCTGCCAATATTCCAAAACTGAGTTCACGTGCTTCTAAATTCTTTTGAACAATTACCAAAGGAACTGGATTTGTGGAATGTTTAGTGTCAACTTGTCCGGTTTGCTGATTTACTAATTCTTCAGCATTTCCGTGATCTGCTGTGATAATCAAAGCACCATTTTTAGCAAGTACAGCTTCTGTGATCTGACCAATCGCTTTATCGATTACTTCCATTGCTCTAACAGTAGCATCAATAACTCCAGTATGACCTACCATATCTGCGTTAGCAAAGTTTGTGATTATCAAATCATAATAATCACTTTGAATTTTCTCAAGTAAAACATCAGTAATCATTTGAGCACTCATTTCTGGCTTCTGGTCATATGTTGAAACATCACGAGGAGATGGTACTTCTACCCAATCTTCACCAGGATTTTGTTTCTGATTTCTACCATTCATAAAGTAAGTGACATGAGGAAACTTCTCGGATTCAGCTAATCTCAGTTGTCGAAGTCCACTCTCAGAAATAACTTTTCCTAAAGAATTGACAATGTTTTCTGGGGGAAATGCAACTCGAAATGGAAAACCTTTTTCGTAATTAGACATACCGACGAAATAAAGATCTTCAATCATTACTCTATCCCATCCTGGGAAATTCGTATCTTCGAAGGCCCTAGTTAACTGTACAGCCCTATCTGGTCTAAAATTAAAGAAAATCATCGCATCACCAGGATTAACGATATTCTGGCTTTCTTCTTTCTTCCCAACAAAAAATGGGGTTATGTACTCATCAAACACGTTTTTCTTATACGATTCTTTTAGAGCATCCCTCCAATCATCTACTGGCTGACCTACACCTTGGGTAATCAAATCATATGCCAACTTTGTTCTATCCCATCTTTCATCACGATCCATCGAATAATATCTTCCAATTATACTAGCAATCCGACCAATTTTATCTCTAGAGAGTTCAACTTCCAGATTTTCTAATAATTTATATGCTCCTTTTGGTGGAGAATCCCTACCGTCAGTGAATGCATGAACTATTAAACTTTTTTCGGGAAGTTTCATCTTTCTTGCCATCTCGATTAAAGCTAACAAATGCCCATAGGAGGAATGTACTTGCCCAGCTCCTACCAATCAGGTGTACCTTATGATCTTTCCCGCGAGACATTGCATTGAGTAACTGCTCATTTTTATAAAAATGTCCAGAGTTAATGGAATTGTCAATTCTAGGAAGTTCCTGAAAAATAATCTTGCCAGCACCCATGTTCATATGTCCAACTTCGCTATTTCCGTCAACACCATGTGGAAGTCCAACATTAATGCCTGCGGCGTAGAGATATGTGTGAGGAAACCTAGGCCACAAAGAGTCAAGATTAGGGGTTTTAGCTAATGTCACTGCGTTGGCTGGACTTTGAGGTGCAACCCCAACGCCGTCCATAATTAACAACACGAGTGGTTTTGGTTTAATAAAAATATTTGCCAATGTAATAGACCTATATCTTCATAGATTAGTTTAATTCTTATCTCTCGTCAATGCTTCTTAGAAAGAAGTGTTTGTTCCATAAGTATAATTTTACAAATGCAATAACTTAATAGACTACAGCAAAGAAGTCTGATATAAATGATATGTAATGAAAAAAATCACTGGAACAAAATTAAAAAAGTTTAATAAAAAAAATAAACCCGATAGAGAAATTATTTTGATATTAGACAATTTAGAATACGCGAGAAATGTTGCGTCCATATTCAATCTCGCATTTGCATTAAAAGTTGAAACAATATTTCTGACAGGAATCACTACAACACCCCCGTTTGGAAAAGATTTACAAAAAGTATCTAAACGACGTGAAGAACACTTATTTTGGAAAAAGGAGAAAAATTTACCAATTTTAGTTGAAAAACTTAAAAGCCAGGGAGTAACTACAATTGCACTTGCTAAAACTGAAGATTCTATAAGTTTTGATTTAATAAATTCTAACCAACTTGCCGATAAAGTTGCTATAATAGTCGGCAACGAAAAACAAGGATTGTCCAACAAACTACTTTCAGAAGTGGATATTGTCACAATAGTCCCTGTGTTTCGTCCCCTAGCTCACTTGAACGTAGTCAATGAACTAGCAGTCTTAGCCTATAAATTAGTTTAAAATCCAATAAAATGAAATATCGAAGAACAAAAATAGTATGTACTATCGGCCCGTCTAGCTGGAATGCCGAAACAGTTAAGTCAATGTATGAAGCAGGTATGAACGTTGCACGTATCAATGGTGCTTTCGCTGACGTTGCTGAGTTACAAAGAGTAGAGAAATTAATAAGAGGAATCAGTCCCAGAATAGCTCTTATGCTTGATATCAAAGGCCATGAAGTCAGATTGAATAAATTCTCAGAAGCTCTCCCAATTAGAAA
Organism: uncultured bacterium; assembly: GCA_937871845.1. GTDB lineage: Bacteria > Patescibacteriota > Dojkabacteria > B142 > OLB20 > JAJTYI01. Next base: position 7,402 of record CALMQQ010000320.1, on the reverse strand, counting down.
AGGCGATGTTGTGGTTTTGGGTAAGGATTCTTCTGAAAATATTTATCCTGCTACTTTCCCGAATTTATATAAGGATATAGAGGTTGGTCAAAAAATCATGATGGACAAAGGAGCAGCTGGACTAGAAGTTGTAAAAATAACATCTGATGGAAAAATTCATGCAAAAGTTTTATTTGGGGAGAAAATCGCACCTAGAAAAGGTATGAACTTTCCTGGAGCCAAACTTTCAAATGAAGCAATCACGGATATTGACAAAGAACAGATAATATATTGCGGGAAAGCAGGTTGGGAATTTGTCTCAGCTTCTTTCATTCGAAATAAACATGATATAGCAATTGTCAAAGAGGCATTTGGTGATAGTAAGATCAATTTGATTGCCAAAATCGAAGATCAGCAAGGAGTAGACAATATTGACGATATTATAGAAAATAGCGATGGTATCATGATTGCGAGAGGAGACCTAGGTTCCGAACTACCACTAGAAAAACTTCCATGGCTACAAAAACAAATTATTCATAAATGCAACCAAAAGGCGAAACCTGTGATATTGGCAACCAACTTACTCGAATCAATGACAGTGAATGTTTTTCCTACCAGAGCAGAAGTTACAGATGTTGCAAACGGAGTTATGGAAGGAACAGATTCCTTAATGACATCAGGAGAAACTGCACAAGGTAAATATCCGATAGAATCTGTTGAGATGTTAGACAAGATTGCTCGAGAAACAGAGCAATACCTAGGACCGATGTTTATTAGTGAGACTTATGATCCTTCAAATAATCTTACACTCTTCCCAGCTCAAGCAATCTATGAGAGCGCTATGGACCCAGAGGTTGATAAGGTCTTAGTTCTATCTGAATCAGGAATCGAATCTAGGATATTATCTCGTTACAATTTACCTCAACCCATTATCGCATTTGTCTCGAATATGGTTTTCCAGAATCAACTCAATTTGACAAAGAATGTTCAAGGTCATGTATTTACATCTGATAAAAAAGACAAGGATACAATTGTAAGGGAGTTGATACAATTTGCTCTAAAAGAAAAATTAATACTTAATGTGGACAGAGTAATTGTCACTGGGAAAGTTAATGATGCAGATTCTAACTCTCCATATCTATTTGAATACTTTGACGTTTCAAAAAGCTTGTAGGTATTTACTTTTGAAGCCTCAATTAGTAAGATTATCTATTACTAGAGCGTCCTTTGGAGAAGATTTTCAACTATCTTAAAGAATTTAGATATACTCAGTGGGTAAAAAACCTAGTAGTTTACCTTCCTATGTTTTTTGGGGGAAAATTTACAAACATTGAGACTATTCAGCACTCGACTTTCGCATTTATATTATTCTCGCTTACCGCAAGTTTGGTATATGTAATAAACGATATCCGCGATGTTCAAGAGGACCGACTTCACCCTGAAAAAAAACATAGACCACTTGCGTCAGGAAAAATAAATAACTCAGAAATAAAACTCATCCTCCTTTTTATGTTGATGGTATTTGGTTTATCACTCTACTTCATAGACCAACCAGGATTTAAATTAGTACTACTCACCTATTTTATTATCAATATTCTATATTCTATTGGATTGAAAAGAATACCCATCCTAGAGATGTTGATTGTTTCTTTCTGTTATTCTCTTAGACTTTTAGGTGGCGGTTTCATTACCAGTATCGAAATCTCCCCATGGTTAAATTTATTAATTTTTTCAGGAGCTATGTTGATAATTGGTGGCAAGAGACTTACTGAAAAGCGAAATTCTAATGTCAGATTTGTACTAAGATATTATCCTGAAAAATTATTACGTTCATGGGTAGTTATAACTGCGATCTTCTCTATTATTTTTATGTTTTTATATACTATAGCTCAAGGTTTAATTTACATACCCCAGTCAATTATTTTCTCTCTAGCAATTATTCGTTTTCTCTTTTTACTTGAAACAACAAAAAAGGGAGAATCTACAGAAATCTTATATGATAAAATAATACTTTCACTATTAATCTTGCTCACACTTTATTCCTTCTACATAATATATTTCTAAAAATATGAACTCTGATTACGAGATACTGCTCTATTATAAGTATGTGGGTATCGATGACCCAGAAGCTCTCAAGTCTCAACAAATTGACTTATGCAATCAATTGAATTTAAAGGGACGTATAATCGTTTCTCAGGAAGGGATAAATGGAACTGTTGAGGGGGTTAAAGAAAACACCGAAAAATACATCGATATTATGCTTGCGGATAAGAATTTCAAAGACACCCATTTCAAACGCAGCGTAGGAAATGGGAAAGCATTCCCAAAGTTAAAAATCAAAGTGAGACCCGAACTAGTAAGCCTACATTTGGGTAGCGAAGATGTAAATCCTCAAGAGATTACTGGAACATATTTGAATCCTGAAGAATTACATAAGTGGTTTGATGAGAAAAAAGAATTCTACATCATAGATATGAGGAATGATTACGAACATATAGTTGGGCAATTTGAGAATTCGATTTTACCTAAATTGCATAATTTCCGGGACTTACCATCAGCACTTCCACAACTCGAATATTTGAAGGGGAAAACTATTTTGACAGTCTGTACAGGTGGTGTTCGATGTGAAAAAGCATCGGGTTACTTACTCAGCAAAGGTTTTAATGATGTGTACCAATTAAATGGCGGAATTGTTTCCTATATGGAAAAATATCCTAATCAAAACTTTCTGGGTAAATTATACGTCTTCGATAGCAGAGTTGTTATGGGTTTTAATACCGATTCAGAAGATCATAAGATAATTTCTAAATGCGATAAATGTGGTGAACTTTCTGATAATTATGTCGACTGTAAATATATACACTGCAAAGGCCATAGACAGTATATTTGCTGTGGAAAGTGCCTAAAAAATAAAGACAACGAATACTGTTGTGAGGACTGCTTAGATAAAGATGCTATTGAAGAAAAAGAATCATAATTAATCCATCCAGTTTTGAGGTAAATAAATTTAATGTTATGATTATTTTTATATAATTTTCAACTTAATTAAACATGGCAACCAAAGAAGAATCAAAAAGCATAACAATTGACTTAGACGTGGTATTAATCCCACTGTCAATATTACTTTCGGCAGTTATGGTATCTGCATCGATTCTATATACGTTTAGAGACGGAACAGCCACAAAAAATACAACAACCACTACACCAACAGATTCAACAATAACTTCTTTAGTAGAGGAAATTGAAGTGGATACTAACGAATTTGAAGAGTGTGTTGCAAATAATGATTTTGAGGACGAAATTCAAAAAGACATGTCAGATGGACAGAGTGCAGGTATTACCGGAACACCAGGATTCGTAGTCGGAAAATTAAACAGCGATGGCCAGGTCGAAGGGGTTGTGCTCAGCCATACACTTCATTCAAAGCTGAAATTGATAAATATCTTTCTGGTTCTGGTGAATCTACGGCAAAAGTAAGTATTGATGATGATCCATACCTTGGAGACAAAGATAAAGTAAAAGTCGCACTTGTTGAATTTAGTGACTTTGAATGTCCTTTCTGTCAGAGATTCCACGGAGATACCTGCGATCAAATTATCTCAGGTTATGTTGATTCAGGGGAAGTTATCTATGTTTACAGAGATTCCCCGCTTAGTTTCCACGAACCAAAAGCTTCTGAAGCAGCCAGTGCTGCTAATTGTGTACAAAAAGTTGCAGGAAATGAGAAATTCTTTGAATTCTCAAAACTCTACTACGAAAGAACAAAATCAAACGGAGAAGGGCTATAAAATAAAGGTCCATCATCCGCAGTCACTCCGTGCTTGAAGCACGGAGTCCCATATACCCTCTAGAACGCATTTATTGTAAACTCGAGTTCCCGTGGTCCCTCTTGAACGGACACATCGGCGTTAATCCTTGACAAATTTTCTTAAATATTTTATATTATTAGCACTCACATAGTACGAGTGCTAATTATTTTATTTATTAATATCTTTATTATGAGAAATAGAAAACTCACCATATTTAACCCAAACAGTATATTTTCTGATGATTTCTTGGATACTTTTAGTATGTTTCCAAGTTCAAACTGGATAAGCGATCAGCCAAACCTTGAAATGTATGAGGATGCAGATAATGTTGTTGTAAAATTAGCAGTGCCTGCATTTAACGAAGACGATTTAGATATAAGTATCGAAGACAATGTACTGACCATTTCTGGAAATTCGAAAGAGGAAGAGGAAAAAAACGAAGGAAAGAAATACTACTACAAAGGAATCAAAACAGAGTCTTTTAGTAGATCTGTTAGTCTACCTGTCAGAGTCAAAGCTGATATGGCAAATGCCGAAGTAAATAAAGGTGTCTTACACATAACTATGCCTAAAGCTGAAGAAAGCAAAGCAAGCAGAATTATGATTAAAGGGAAGAAATAAATCAATTGACTTCAAAAGAGGCCAATGGCCTCTTTTTTGTTTTTAAGGGTATAATGTAAATTATGAAATTTAACACGAGACTTCCAATCGCTAGAAACATTGATTGCGCTATCCTGGCTGAGATATTTTTTGTTAATGCAATATTATCGATTATTGCAATACGTGTTTTCCTTTCTCTGACTGACTATCCCCAGCTAGGTGGTGGCGATCTACATATCGCTCATATGTTGTGGGGAGGGATGCTTATGTTTAGTTCGATTTGTATAACTCTATTTACTATTGGAAAGTCTGGTTTATACATCTCTGCAATTCTAGGTGGATTGGGATTTGGGACTTTTATCGACGAACTTGGAAAATTTATAACTTCTGACAACGACTATTTCTTTAGACCAACAATAGCAATCATTTACATATTATTCGTAATGCTCTTCTTTCTGTTTAGGTATTTTTTCATAAATAAATCTTTAACATCTAGAGAATATCTAATTAACGCTGCCGATTTCCTGAAAGAAATTATCATCACGGAGGACTATGACAAAGATGACGAACTAAAGTTGGAATATATGCTAAATCAAGGAAAAGCTGGGGATAGCCTAACACAGCAATTTAGACAAATTGCTTTGATGTATAAAACCAATGGCAAATCAAAATTGAATAGATACCTTGTACTAAAGAGATTTTTAAAAGACATCTTTTTAAAAATGATACATACACCAAAGTTCAGAGAACTTTTAAATGCTATTTTCATTTTCCGCACATTCTTAATCCTTGGGACTGTTATCACGAATCTAGTAATCTACTCTGAACAAAACTTACTCACTCCTGATTTCTTTGAAATCGGGATAATAACATCTGCATTACTAACGAATGCAACATCATTAATAGCTATGAGGAGATTTAAAAGTGATAAATTCAGGCGATTAAATTGGTTTAGGTACTCTACTCTTTTTTCTATATTATTTTATTCTTTCTTCGCATTTTACTACAACCAGCTCGGAGCAATACTTGGATTAGGTTTTGATATCCTGCTTTATTACGCAATAGATATCATCCTTTCTATAGAAAACAGACAGAAGAAAAATCCGCTATTTATCTAGTTTTATGAGTTAGTATATATATAATTGGGAGGATTCCGACGGTATTAAACACAAAAATCACAATAAACCAAGCAACGTCTTTATTTCCGCCAGCCCTGTAGAGTGCAATTGCTTTCCAAATCGACTCCCATATTGATAGTAATACTAATAGCGGGATTAAAAATACCGGTAAATCCTGAAATGCTTCTTCCATAATTATTTATTAATAATTAAATCCGACAATAGATGTAGTCTTCCCATTCTTTGTACCAATCTTCTACTTTGATTTTAGTAAAATCATGCTGAGCTTTTTGAATTGAGTTTATTTTATTTATAAAATCAACCATTTCCTGAGATTTTATTATATCCAGTCCAAGTTTATTCATGTCCTTTACTATCTCATCTTCAATTTTTTCAATCCCTCTATTATTTCCATCTTTAACTAACTTCTCAAAATCTATCATATAGTCATCATTCAAGAAGTATTTATCTAGACTAACGGTGTAGTCTAAATATTGATATTCTTTTCTCTCTATGTAAACCGAAACACAGTATTTTGTTCCTAGATTTATCATTATGCCGATAGCGTCAATGATTTCTTCTAATTTAAAATGAATTTCGTATTCATTTCTAGCCTCACCTGAATGCCAATTCCCAGTTTTTAGTGTAAACAAACCTGTTTTTCCGTCAGTTCGTATTCGAATATCATCTGTAGCACTTTCATCAGCAACAAAATCTGCTCTTTCGATACAAATAATCGTATATCTTTTAAATTTCTTAATAAATTTACCATTGTTGTCCAAGAAATCTAACAAATCTTCATATTTTGATTTATTTATTAGAGATCGTTTTTCTATTTCAATCATTTTGATTTTTTAAATACCTTCATCCGAAGGATTTTAATTATAGTAAAGCCATCTAGAACGAATAGTGAATAAAAAAGTAACCCACAGATCAATTTAAAAATATCAATTTCACCATCAATCCAAAAGTCCACTGGCCATCCTCGAAAAACTTCATCATTTGCGCCTTCTGTATTTATCAAAAGACTTAAAGTCATCAGAGTTATGGTTCCGAACACAATTCCAATAATATTTCTGCGTGAATGAGCGAGTCGAATTTTAAAAAGAAAATATAAAATGGCATCAAATAGCGCCATGAAGACGATTGCTATTACTACGAGGGATGAAACTAGTGTATCAAAGGGGTTCATTTGTATTGTTAATATGGTTAATTATAGCGGAGGGAATAAATTAATTAAATACCATATTTCTGAGTTTCGTTGTTGTAAGAATTATGTTGTATAATCTTAGCGTATTCGGAGATCGTCTAACCTAATGAGGAGTTTGTGAGCTTGAGCGAAGCGAAAAGCGAACTTATCCGAATTAGCCCCGTAAGCTTACGCAGTTAGCTGTACGGGGTCTATTAGACAAGACAAGCAAATAAATAAGGCATAGTATTTAAACTGTAAAAATTAATCGGAGATCGTCTAATGGTAGGACAACAGTTTCTGAAGCTGTTTATCTAGGTTCGAGCCCTAGTCTCCGAATTTCGTAAATTAAATATTAATTTAATTAGTTCATTTTAATCTTAGGTTCTCCCTTACAACTTATACGGAAACTCGTTAGTGAAAGGGATTAACCAGCAGTAATGTTCGATAAATCTCACAAACTGCTGCTAAAGAGCCTCTGTCTGCCGACAGGCAGGCTAGTCTCCGAATTTTGTTTTTTAATTATTAAATACCTTAATTTCTACATTTTAATATTAGGTTCTCCCTTGCAACATTTATGGAATTTCGTGTTTGAAAGGGATTAACCAGCAGTATTGTTCGATAAATCTCACAAACTGCTGCTAAAGAGCCCCTGTCTGCCGACAGGCAGGCTAGTCTCCGAATTTTGTTTTTTAATTATTAAATAC
>CALMQQ010000319.1 GCA_937871845.1 uncultured bacterium | reverse complement strand
CCCTACAAGATTATCGTGCCAGGGAACTTATTTCCAATTCAAGAAAAGCGAAAATTTGCCAATCAAATTGAAAAACATGGCAGTTAGGGCGAACTGTGATCTCTCAGGAGATCCAGAAGTTATAATAACTTGGGATAGTGATAAAAACAGTTCAGTGTATTTTGTTGACTATTGTGAGGGAACAACATGTTCACCAACAACATCCCTTGACGGTGTACCCGAAGATAGTGGTCAAGATGGTATAAGGCGATTCTATGCACATATCGATGATCCATTTGGTCTTACTCCCCCACCCATAGCAGGGAAAACATACAAATACAGAGTCGAAGGTGCAAAACTTTCGAATGGGGAGTACTTGGTTGGTCCGTGGTCTGACACCTTAAGCGTCACTATCCCCCAAAACATTTGTAACTAATGTCGGAGATCGGTGTAGACAAATCCTGTATTCCTAATGGTCTGGATAAATGCTTCTATAGTCGTCATTGCATTTCTGTTTAAATAGAATAATTGATCGAGAATAAACATCTAATTATCTTGTATAATATATCTAGTTAAATATCATTTTTGAAAAAATTCATTAAACAAAATTGGCTCATTATTTTGTCAGTTTTATACATTGTATTTCCTTTAGATTTTATTCCCGATTTCACACCATGGATAGGTTTCAGTGATGACATCACAGTTGTGGCTGCTAATATGTTGGTAACCTGGCTGAAAAAGAAATCCTCAAAACCGTTGTAAATGACCCTAGGATGTTATAATTCACTAGTTATAACTTACTAATGTTTGTCGACAACCTAGATGATTATGAAGAGCCGCATCAGCCCCTAAATCCAATCGAGACAGGAGAATTTGGGATAGTTTCTGATAGATTATTTACTTTTATTACACAGAAGCCTAGAGGTAGACCTGAAAAAATTAGCTATTCATTAAATGAGGATGGGGAAAGACAAGTCTGTTATGTTCTTTCTCATCTAGATATTTCAGACCTATTCATCTTTCCTAAATTAACAATTACCCAAAAAGCCATACTTGGTAATGGTAATTCTCTACTTATGTCCAATGCTGAAATTCTTGTGATGAGCCCTGATGAGTATCAGTTTGGAACACTTAACAATAATTCTGACGGAAGCTCTAATTATTTATCCACGTTTTGGATTGAAGACCAAGTGGGGTTTCATCCAGTATCAATGTCGACCGAATTCTCACTTGAGGGACAGAATTACCGACTAAATTTTAATAACCAAGGAAACCTTTTACAGATTATATCTGATTCTGTAGCAATGCCTAATTACAGAAATCAATCTAGATTTTCAAAACCACGCACAATGATTTATACCGATCAGAATGATTTACGACTCATAGCTAGAAACCTTTCAGCCTTATTAAGGGAGAGTGGAATACCCTCAAATTATGAGCACTTTTCATTGAAACGCGTTGACATAGCATTTACGAATCTTCTCGCATCCATTGGGACCGGATATAATTTCACTTCCGATGGAGATATAATTCCCGTATTAAGATATCGTTAGTAAATTCTCTTTCCACCTACAAATTCTCAAGATTAAAATGCTATAATCAAAAACTGATTATATAGACCAGTTATGTTCAAACCCGTCAATCCAAAGCAAAATTTCCCTGAACTAGAGGGAGAAATTACAAAATTTTGGAAAGAAAATAAAATTTTTGAAAAATCTGTTGAAAATAGAAGTGCAAAGAACAGTTATATTTTCTATGACGGGCCTCCATTTATCACAGGTACTCCTCATTACGGTTCTCTACTTCCAAGTATAGCGAAAGACGTAATCCCTAGATATCAAACCATGCGAGGTAAAAGAGTCGAAAGAGTTTGGGGTTGGGATTGTCATGGATTACCAATTGAAAATAAAGTTGAGAAAAAACTAGGTATTAAAAACAGACGTGAAATTGAAAAATATGGAATCGACAGGTTTATTGACGAATGTTACAACTACACCCGCGAAACTTCTGCAGAATGGAAATGGTACATAGATAAAATCGGAAGATGGGTCGATATGGATAATGCATACAGGACCATGGACCAAGACTACATGGAAACTGTTATGTGGGTGTTCAAACAACTCCATGAAAAGGATTTGATTTACAAAGGAATGCGCACCTCACTTTATTGTACTCGCTGTGGAACACCTGTATCGAACTTTGAAATCGCTATGGATAACTCCTATGCAGACATGGAAGATCCTGCGGTCACCATAAAGTTCCCAGTAACTACTCCCGGTGAATTCTCAGACAGCTCAATATTAGCTTGGACTACTACTCCATGGACACTCCCATCAAACAAAGCATTGGTGATTGATCCTGAGGAAACGTACATAAAAGCAAAAGTACAAAAACTCACTATTGAACTCGAACAAAGCTGGCAAGTGAAGGAATTACCAGAGAATCTAAAGAAATTAAAAAGGTCCGAAATCACACAGGCATACCTGGAAGACTATATTGATGAAAATGGGATAAAACCAAGAGACGCTCGTATTAGAAGGATTGATAGTAAATTTGAATTCACAACGAAATATTATGCTGGGAAATCTACCGAAACTGGACAATTAATTGAAAAAACCAAAGAAATCACAAAAGAAGAATATATAGAGCTTATAAAACAAACAAAAGCAAAAGTAGTCAAAACCAGATACTACTACCCCCTTGAAGACGGATTAACAGCGGAGATTGATGTGTATAGAAACCAACATGAAGGTGTAAATTTCGTAGAGGTGGAATTCAGTTCACTTAAGAAATTACAGAACTTCAAAAAGCCAGAATGGTTTGGAAAAGAAGTCACGGATTGTGACGCATGTTTCCCTAAATACATGGCAGATAAAAGCAGTGAACGAATCCTATCAGAAATAGATACTTACGTTCAGGCAGAACATAATTACGAAGAAAATGTTCAAACTGATAACGTAATCCTCGCAAAAAAACGAGCAGAATACGCATTAGAGAACATTGATTATGAAATCGTAGAAGAATTTGAAGGAAAAAAATTATTAGGTTTGAAATACCGACCTCCTTTTGATTATTACAAAACCGAAAAAGGCGAACATCAAGTTTATGGTTTCCCTGGAATGGTTCACATGGAAGAAGGAACAGGAATCGTTCATAGTGCCCCTGGATTTGGAGATATTGATACAGAGATGGGCCAGGAATATGGATTATCTATTGCGATGACCATTAACGATGAAGGTAAATACTTACCACAAGTGAAAGACTTTGTAGGTTTGTATGTCAAAGATGCCGATCAACCAATTATTGAAAACCTCAAATCGAGAGACATATTATTTAAAGTTGAGAAAATTGTTCACAGATACCCCTACTGCTGGCGTTGCGAAACTCCGCTAATTCACAAAGCCCAACCATCTTGGTTCATTGATATTGAAAAAATTCGCAAAGATTTATTGAAAAATAATGAAGACATCAACTGGGTACCAAAGCATCTAAAACATGGAAGATTTAAGAAGGGAATCGAAGTTGCACCTGACTGGGGAATTTCTAGAACTAGATATTGGGCAACACCAATGCCAGTCTGGCAAAGAGAAGAAGAAGGTCAAATCTTAGAAACAAAAGTTATCGGGAGTAGAGATGAACTTCGTGAACATGCAAACCAACCAATCACAAAAATCACATTCGTAAGACATGGTAATAAATCTCAAGATGATAGTCTAGACCCGGGAATGACCGACTTGGGACATCAACAAGCAAAAGAACTAGCAAAAAAACTTTCGAAAGAGAAATTTGATGTAATAATCTCATCCCCAAAAAAAAGAACGCTTCAAACAGCAGAATATATCAAAGAAGCTTTGGGTCAAGAATTCATAGAAGACAATTTATTTACTTCTCTCACAGATGGCGACGGTAGAGAGTTTTACAGACAAATAAAAAAACAACACAATGTCGAATATCTTCACGAACTTCCAGAAAGCATTTTGAGAGAGAAAATATTCCCTGTACTCACTCCA